>NZ_NCGH01000078.1:0-1232 GCF_002281505.1 Sphingomonas sp. 28-62-20 | reverse complement strand
CAGGATGCCGAGCACCATCGCGGTGCCGGCAAAGATCAGGGCGCCGTTTCGCTTCGCCGGCGTCATGCCACCGATCGGATCGATGCCGCGTTCGCGGACAATCTCGTCCCGTTCCGGGGTCGGATCTCCCTGCGGTCGACGGCGGTCTTCTGGCGCAGATTCGTCCATCGCGCTCACTCCTTCAGGTCTTGTATGGTGCGCTCGACATGCGGCGATGCGGTGTTCGTGCCGTGATCGACGCCGTAAGGTGTCGGGGCCAGGTTATAGATGCAGAGCACTTCCCGGTTCCGCCGCAGTCGGAGTTGGGCTGTGACAATGTGTACGACCACGAAATCGTCCCGAACGTCGAAGGGGACCAGCGTCTCGGTCCCGTCCGGTCGCACCATGTAAATGGCGGGGATCTCGTGCTTGCCGGGGAAGCGCAGGACCGTGAACTGGCCATTGTCGGAAATCTCCGATGGCTGCAGATCGCTCGATCCCTGAACCTTGTAGTTCAGATTGCGCGGGCCCTCGATCACGCCATGGTCGAGGGCTCCCCGGACGACGCTTGCCTGCAGCGCTGCCACGCGCTGCGCCTCCCGTGTCGCCTGCATACGCGCCGCGCGCTCGGCTTCGTCACGCGGATACCGGAAGCGAACCTGGAAATAGGTATTGGCGCTCTTGCTGCTGATCGGTCCTCGACGCGCGGTAAGCTCGAAGGCGTAGTTGCGGAGCTCACCGCCCCGATTGGTCGTGACGATGAGGTTGGTCGGCCCCGCACGTTCGCGTGGTTTCAGGAACAGGATATGGCCAGCGACAGCAACTTCCCACGACACCGTGTCGCCGAGCGCCACATGCTCAATCGTCTCATCGGCACCGAGCACGATCTGGGTCGCGGTGCGGAAGGTGCCGACAATCCGGTAGACCTGCGTTTCCTGATACTCGACGAACTTCACGCGCGGGTCCGAGGGGCCGCCGCGCGGCGTATCCTCGGCAAGGGCAGGGGCAGCGATCAGCGCGACAGCGCCTGCGAGGCAAACGAGCCGGTTCACCGCACCACCTCCGGGTCGGCCCGGTAGTTCTCGACCTGAAAGCCTAGGGGATTGCGGTAGCGATCCCCTTCGGCCATCGGCGCGTTCGTGTACCGGAACGTCACGGTCGCGATCCAGTCGGTGCTCTGCGTGTCGGTGTCGGTCTGGACCGTGCGCGTGAAGCGCACATTGGCGACGCGATCGTTGATAAAGGCGATGTTG
>NZ_NCGH01000020.1:0-59509 GCF_002281505.1 Sphingomonas sp. 28-62-20 | reverse complement strand
GCCATCGGTCGCATCCTCAACCTCTACTCACCACAGGAATGCGCCAATTATTTCGCCGCATGCGGATACGATGCAGCATGATCGAAAATCGCTCTAGCCGTTCGTTCAGCTTAACTGCGACGGCAGCTACGCGCCCTAATTCCGGTCGTTCGCCAGAACGGTGGGAAATCCCAGAACCAGCCATTCGTTCAGGCGGTGTCGAAGAAGACGACGGATGGGAACCCGAACGGCTGCACTGGAGCGATGTTATAACAAAACGGACATTCGTTTTCGTTTTTTCAGGGCCTCCGCTAAGCGCCCGAGCTCAGTCGCTCGGTAGTCAACTGCGCGATGCCAAATACGGTCATCGGTTCACGAGGTCCGGGGTAGGTTCAGTGAATTGCCCTGGCGTTGCAACTTTGTTGATGGAATGGGCCAGCCCCCGGAGACTAGCTCGTCCACCCAGTTTTGGGGACCAGAGAAGCTTCGTGCTGCCGCTGTTGCGACCAACAACTCACCCATCGCAAATTCACGTCGATTAACTCGCGGCATGACCGACAGGGGTGCAGAGTCCACCGACAGATGTTCACCGACCAATCGGCAGAAGGACAAGTCGCAATGACCATAAAGAAACCGCTTCGATTCGTCGCGCTGCTCGGCAGCCTAAGAAAGGATAGCTTTCATGGCACAATTGCGCGGGCGCTTCCCTCGCTTGCTCCCGAAGGCGTTACGGTCACGTCGGCAGGATCGATCCGCGAGTTGCCCCACTATGACGCGGACCTTCAGGCGGAAGGGTTCCCGCCAGCGCTGCTAGCGATAGCTGCCGCGATTCAGGAAGCAGACGCGGTCATCATCGTCACACCCGAATATAATTATTCGGTGCCCGGCGCGCTTAAAAATGCTCTCGACTGGCTGTCGCGCCTGACCCCTCAGCCCTTCGCAGGTAAACCGGTTGCCATCCAGACGGGGTCGCCCGGCATGGTCGGCGGCGCGCGCGCGCAATATCACCTGCGTCAGATCATGGTGTTTCTCGACGCCTATGTGCTCAACAAGCCCGAGATCTTGGTCGGAGGGATGTACGGCAAGATCGACTCGGAGACTGGTGAGATCACGGATGAAGCCACCGCTGCTCTCATCGCGCAGCAACTCGCCGCTCTCGCGCGGATGGTCCGCCCTGACGAGTGAGTCGTGTTTCAACACCAACCCAAGGATCAAGCACGCAGGCGAGACCAAGGAGCGCGCTTTCGTCAGTTGGGTTGGCCCGTTCCCATTAGAAATTGCGTGGTGGAATCGTGCCACATTTCACAGCAGGGGAATTCAGCATGGCCGAGCCGATGCCAGATCGGAAACAGCAAGTCGTCGATCTCCTAAAAGCGATCGAGACGGGCGCTAGCGAGCCCGTGGGCGTGATCGACCTAAGCACATACATCCAGCATAATCTCGCCGTCGCAGATGGTGTCGGCGGCTTCAAAGCCCTCCAACAGGCGTTGCAGACGGCTTCGGCTCGGGTGAAGACGATCCGCGTTTTCCAGGACGGAGAGTATGTTTTCGCGCACACCGAGTACGACGTTTTCGGCCCAAAGGTCGGGTTCGACATCTTCCGGTTCGAGCGCGGAAAAATCGTCGAGCATTGGGACAATCTGCAAACAGCGGCAGGGCCAAATGCAAGCGGCCATACTATGATCGACGGACCGACAGCGCCTAACGAGCTGGGACGGACCGAGAGCAACAAGGCGCTGGTCCATTCCTTCGTCGTCGAAATCTTGGTCAATGGCCGGATGGAAAAGCTCGCCAGTTATTTCAATGGCGACGCTTATATCCAGCACAATCCGCTGATTGCCGATGGTCTATCGGGACTGGCGAACGCGCTTGCAGCGATGGCGAAGGCAGGCATCGCGCTGCAATACGACCGCATTCATCAGGTCCTCGGCGAAGGCAGTTTCGTATTGACGGTCAGCGAAGGCAAATTGGGCGCCGCGCCGACAGCATTTTTCGATCTCTTCCGTGTCGAAAATGGCATGATCGCGGAGCACTGGGATACGATTGAGGCAATCCCGGCCCGCAATCAATGGCAGAACAGCAACGGCAAGTTTTAACAGTTGTACCAGCGCGACCATCAGCGGGTCGCTCGACAGCGACGTCATCAGCCAGCCCGCAGCGACATCGTGCATCCATGTGCCCACCTTCGATACGATCGTAGCGATCGACAGCGCGCGGAACACCGGGTTGGCAAGCGGCCTATCCGATTCGTGGGAGGTTCGCTGCATGGGCAACGAGATCCAATTCAAGCGATCAGATGCAGCTTGTCCCGTCCATCATGCTTCTCCCGGTGTTTCGGTCTTGCGTCGCAGCGCTGCGTTTTCGCGCTCGAGCTCGGCGATGCGATCGTGAAGCAGTTGCACGGCAACGCCGACTTCGCGCTCGGTAAAGCGCGGAGTGATATGCTGCGGACAGTTCCAGTCGAAAGCGTCCAGGCGCAACCGGAAGATTCGCTCGGGCTTCGCGCCGTAACTTTCGTCGGTCAGGCGTTCGGTCAATGCGGGATCGGCATCGAGCGCAAGCTTCTCGACATGCGCAAAGATTTTCAGCCGCGCGCGTCGCGGGTAATCGACCAAGATCACGCAGGCCCGGTCGTTCGCCGTCAGATTACCCGTGCTGATATACTGCCGGTTTCCGCGATAATCGAGAAAGGCCAAGGTCTGGTCGTCAATCATCTTCAAGAAGCCATGAGGGCCGCCGCGATGCTGGACATAGGGCCAGCCGGTTTCGGAGACCGTTGCCATATAGAAACTGTCGCGCTGCGCGATGAAGGCTTCCTCCTGCGGCGTGAAACGATTGAATTCGCGATGTCCTTTGAACCCGGTCCAAAGGTGGTCGGCGTCCATTTCGGCCTGTGCGGCAAGCACACTCGGCGTCAGTGCGATGTCCATGAAGCCGTACGCCATCCAGCACCTCCGATATTTGCCTCGCCCGCGGATCAGGCGTTGTGCGTGTCAGACCGCCCAGCACGCACACCCTAGCGCGCCCCAGAAGCTGGGCAAATCTCGCGTGGGAAGCGCGCTTTGAACGGCTGCCGCATGGTCGTGCCCATGCACCGCGCAGCCGGTGGCGCAACCGCAAGCGCTGGCGGTCGCAGCCGCCTCGGGCCGCGCATAGCCCCCAAAGGTCGCGACGGGGGACCAATCGGGCAGCACCGGCGGCAGGGTCGGTGCCAGGGACTGGAAATCGCCCGATGCGTGAACCACCGTGCCGCCGAGCAGCGTCAAATCCGACCGAATGTGCGCGATGTCGCGGTCGGGCACCGTGAAGAAGTCGTCGCTCAACACGACCGCATCGGCAAGTTGCCCGACGACGATCTGTCCCTTCTTGCCGGTTTCATTCGAAAACCACGTATTCGCCTCAGTCCAGAGACGCAGCGCCGCTTCGCGGTCGAGGAGGTTCGCTTGCGGGTACAGAATGGCGCCGCCAACGGTCCTCCCGGTAACGAGCCACGCAAGCGAGACCCAAGGATTGTAGCTCGCGACCCGGGTCGCGTCGGTGCCCGCGCCCAACGGTACCCCCGCCGCGCGCATCCGATTGATCGGCGGCGTCGCTGCGGCCGCACCCGCGCCGTAGCGCTCGACAAAATCTTCGCCCTGATAGGCCATGCGATGCTGGATCGCGATGCCGCCACCCAGTGCCGCAACGCGATCTATGTTGCGCGCACTGATCGTTTCGCAATGATCGAAAAACCAGTTCAATCCTTCGAGCGGAATATCGCGGTTCACCTTCTCGAATACGTCGAGCGCGCGGCGGATGGTTTCGTCATAGGTCGCGTGCAGCCGCCAGGGCCAACGGCGCGCCGCCAGCAGACGCACCACTGGCTCGAGGTCAGCCTCCATGTTGGCCGGCATGTCGGGCCGCTCGACCCTGAAATCCTCGAAGTCCGCGGCGGAATAGACCAGCATTTCGCCGGCTCCATTGTGGCGGTACAGATCGTCGCCTTGCCCCGGCTTCACCTGGGTGGACCATGTCGCGAAATCCTTGAGCTCCTCCCTGGGCTTTTGCGTGAACAGATTATAGGCGATGCGGAGCGTCAGCTGACCGTCGCGATGCAACTCCTCGATGATCGCGTAATCGTCGGGATAATTCTGGAAGCCGCCGCCAGCGTCGATCACCGACGTGACGCCGAGGCTGTTCAATTCGCGCATGAAATGTCGCGTCGAGTTTTTCTGATACTCGGGCGGCAGCTTCGGGCCCTTGGCGAGCGTCGCATATAGGATCGCCGCATTGGGCTGGGCGAGGAGCAGCCCAGTCGGATTGCCTGCGGCGTCTCGGGCGATCTCGCCGCCGGGCGGGTTGGGCGTCGCCTTACTGTAACCCACAGCACGGAGGGCCGCCGCATTGAGCAGCGCGCGATCGTAGAGATGCAGGATGAGCACCGGTGTGTCGGGAGCGACGGCGTTCAGTTCGGCGAGCGTGGGAAGGCGCTTTTCCGCAAACTGATGTTCGGTAAAGCCGCCGACCACCCGCACCCATTGCGGTGATGGCGTGCGCGCCACCTGCGCCTTCAGCATCGCCATTGCATCGGCGAGCGTAGGAACCCCGTCCCAGCGCAGTTCCAAATTGTAGTTCAGTCCACCCCGAATGACATGGATGTGGCTGTCGATCAGGCCGGGAATCACGCGCCGTCCGCGAGCATCGATGAGGACGGCATCGGGCGCCGCCGCCGCGCGCACTTGCGCCTCGGTGCCGACAGCCAGAAACTTGCCGTCGCGCACCGCGACCGCCGCCGCACAGGGATTGCTGCGGTCGAGTGTCGTGATCTTGGCATTTACGAGGATCAGGTCGGGCATTGTCGTCCTTCCCAGGGGCAGAGCGGGGACTGCAAGTAAGGCGGCCGAAGCCAATGTTTCGCGGCGGCTGATCATCGTCACTTCGCGCCTGGCGCGGGCGCAAGGCTTGCCGGCTGCTCCCGGGGCTGCGCCGCCGCCGCCGAAGCCGATGCGCGCCCCATCAACCCCCTTGCGCCCGAGACAACCTGTTCGCCGATCAGGATGCCGAGCAGCCCCAGCAGCGCAATGACCGGCGGGGCGGGCGAGCGCACGTTGAGCAGCGCGTACAGCGCGCCCACGAGCAACCCGGCGCCCAGCGAGAGAAGATAAGGCTTCATCGGCGCGCGCTCGCTTCCTGCATTACCCCGCCGCCTTGGCGGCCTGCTGCGCACGCACATAGCTTTCGATGACTGCCGCATAGTTGGGCGCGACGAGGCCGTAGAGCTGGGCCAGATCGGCCGCTTCCGGGCGAGCCCAGGTGCGATGGAGTTCCGACAGCAGTGCGTTGGTCGAGGTCGGCTTGACGCCGCCCTGAACGAAGCGGGCAAGCGATATCCGCGATGCCATCTCGCTAGGGTCGCCCGACGCATCGAGGACGGCATAGACGTCATACCCGGCGGCGACGGCATCGAGCGCCGGGAACATCACGCAGACGCTGGTCCAGACGCCGGCCATGATCAGCGTCCTGCGTCCGGTCGATTTCACCTCGGCGACGAAATCGTCATTGTCCCAGGCGTTCACTTCGCCCTTGCGCGGAACGTAGACGGCGTGCGGCGCATCGCGGTGGATTTCCGGCATCAGCGGGCCGTTGGTGCCAGCGGGTTCAGAGGCGGTTGTGATCACGGGAATGTTCAGCAAGGTGGCGAGCTTGGCGATCATCTCGACGTTGCGACGCAGATCGGCGACGGGAATGTCCTTGACCGTCTGGAACAGTCCGGACTGATGATCCAGCAACAGTATCACAGCGTCGGACGGGTCGATCAGCGTCGCGCCGCCGCCGCTTGGGAGAACGCTGGATTTCGTGGGGGTCTGGTTTGCCATCTTCATGCTCCTGTGCTTGCTTGAACGGGGAATGAGGTCAGGCAACCGCTTCGACTGCGGCAGAAATGAAGGCTGCCACCTCCAGCGGGTGAGACAGCATAGCGGCATGGCTGCTGTCCACCTCGGAAAGTCTGGCGCCGGCGCGTTCGGCCATGCGGCGCTGGGCGCTCGGCGGCACCATCCTGTCAGCCTTGGCGACAAGGTAGAATGTCGGCTTGGTCTTCCATCCCGCGCGCGTAACGGAGGCAGTCGCTGCGCCGAGCCACCAGGGCACCTGTGCCGCCGCCATGAAGCGGGTGAGGGCGGGATCAACGTCGGCGGCAAAGGCCTGCGGAAATTGGGCCGGGTCGACGACCAGATAGCCGTTTTCGGGCGGCAGCACGGGTGCTTTCACTTCGCCTGCTTCGGCAGGCACTTCGTTGAGCGCCGCGACTGACTCGCCCACGTCGGGCACAAAGGCGGCGATGTAAGCGATGGCCTTGACCTTGGGGTTGTCACCGGCTTCGGTCACGACTGCGCCGCCATAGCTGTGGCCGACCAGAATCACCGGAAATCGCGCGGCGCTGATCGCCTGCTCGGTCGCGGCAACATCGCCTTCGAGTGTGATGGTCGGGTTCTGGACGATCAACACTTCATGGCCCTCATCCGAGAGCTGTGCTTGCACGGCCTGCCAGCCTGAGCCATCGACGAAGGCACCGTGGACGAGCACGATCGATACGGGATTAGCCATGAAGAGTCCTTTCAAAATTGGGTTGCCGCCACCTGCACGGGGCACAATGGTTGTTACTTGCAGACCTTGCGATCCAGGAAGTTGCGGATCAGCGGTGCCATGACGTCGAGGCGGTCTTCCAGCGCGAAGTGGCCGCTATCGAGAATGTGGACCTCGGTCTTGGGCAAATCGCGCAGATACGGATGAGCGCCAGCCTCTGGGAAGATGTTGTCGTTCTTGCCCCAGACGATGATCGTCGGCGGCTGATACTTGCGGAAGAAGGCTTGGAATTGCGGATAAAGCGGCACGTTGGAGCCATAGTCCCCAAGCATGTCGAGCTGGATGTCGCGATTACCCGGCCGGTCGAGCAGTGCTTGGTCATGCACCCAATTGTCAGGGCTGATGCGGGCCGCGTCGCCCATGCCGTCGGTATATTGGAACTTTGTGATGTCGAGCGTGACCAGGCCGTTCAGCGCATCGCGGTTCTTTTGTGAGCGGTCGCCCCAATAGACCTTGATCGGATCCCAGAACGGCGCCTGCAGACCCTCGGTATAGGCATTGCCGTTCTGGACGATCAGGCCACTGACGCGCTCGGGATGCTTGAGCGCGAGTCGGTATCCGATCGGCGCGCCGTAATCCATGACGTACATCGCGTAGCGCGTGGCGCCGAGCTGGGTCACCAGCTTGTCGAGGATATCGGCCTGATGCGCGAAGGTATAGGCGAACTGGGTCGGGTCAGGCGCGTCGCTCTGGCCGTACCCCGGATAGTCGGGCGCTATCACACGGTAGCGATCGGCGAGCAGCGGGATGAGGTTACGGAACATATGCGACGACGTCGGAAAGCCATGGAGCAGCAGCACGACCGGTGCGCCGACGGGACCTGCTTCGCGATAGAAGACCTTTACGCCGTCGATCGAGGTCGACTTGTAGTGGATGACGGGGACGGCGCGCGCGGCCAGTTGCGGCTTGATTGCCGCGCAGTTCGCCTGCGCAGCAGCCGGTGCGGCCAGCATCGCGCCGGCCAAGACGATCGGGATCAGTTTTTTCATACGTTCCTCCGCTGGGGCAAATATGCCTGGGCAGTGTCACCGTCTCGCCGTGACATTGTGGTTCCGGGGTATCACGCTGCCGACACGCGACGGAGTAAAGCGCGGTAAGCTGGGGTAGTTCTGCTCGGCTTCGGCACCGTGATGGGTTGCCGGGGGCGACGGCTGCGCGCACAACTTGATTGTCCGGGTGTGGTGGTGGCCCGGCATGCCGCGCGAGCCCGTTGGCGGGCGCGTGGGAGCCGCACCCTAGGGGGCTTAGCATGGATGCACTGGTTGCATTTGTCCGCATGTCATCAGTTCGGGCAGCGGGCCGCGCCTTTGCGCTGCTGCTCCCACTCGCGATCCTGCTTGGCGCACCGCACGCTGGTGCCCAGTCTGCGCGCGACGCCGTCGTGCAGGCGGCATTGCCGCAGTTCAAGCACACCCGCTGGACGGCGGATGAGGGCGCTCCGCTCGCGATCACGCAGATTGCCCAGACCCCTGATGGGTGGCTTTGGCTGACAACGTTCAACGGCTTGCAGCGGTTTGACGGGGTAACCTTTGAAACTGTTGCGCCGCCTGCCGGGTCGCCCTTGGAACACTATCTCGCGTCGGGACTCTATGTGAGCCGGTCCGGCGAACTTTGGGTTGGCTTTTCGAACAATGGGGGCGTTGCAGTCTATCGCAATGGTCGCCTGCAGGACACGCGAATGCCGTCGCCCGGCGCCGCCGTGACTGGCTTTGCGGAAACGCCCGATGGTGCAATCTGGGCAGCAAGCCAAGAAGGCATGCGACGGTATTTCGGCGGCCGCTGGCAAGACGTATCGCGCCAGATGGGCGTTCCACAAGGCTCCGTAACGTCGATGAAGGTCGGGGCGGACGGAACGTTCTGGATCGCAATCACCAAAGGCGCGGGGCGCTTGGCGCGCCTCAGGCCTGGAGCCTCCCGCTTCGAAGCTCTTTCCTATGAAGTCGGGCCAAGAGCCGGCTTGACGGAGGACCGGCACGGTCGTCTTTGGGTTGCCGACAAATTCGGCACCAGGATCGCTGCGGACCGGAACGGGCAACTGTTGCCCGCCCAGGTCCTCTATCCGCCTATTGCCGGCCTTTCCCGGGCAAAGCCAACATTTGACGATAGCGGCGCACTTTGGTCAACTACCTCATCTTCCGGTATTTTTTATATTCGGAACGCAGCGGAGGCCGCCGGCGGAAAGAATTCGGAAGTAGTCAGGTACGGCCTGTCAGATGGGCTGACTTCAAACATTTCTCACGGGTCGCTTCGCGATCGAGAAGGCAATATCTGGATAACAACCGATGAGGGACTCGACCAATTCCGGATTGCATCGGCGCTTGTAGAGCCTGCACTTTCGGGCGGCACTTATAGCAATATCTGGATGGCAAGAGCGGCAGACAAATCGATCTACATTTCATCCAGCGCGGGTGTTTTTCACATCGCTTCCGGACAAGCACCCCGTCGAATTCTGGACTATCATCTGGACGGTCTCTGCGCAGCTTATGATGAAGGTATTTGGGCAGTTAATGCTACGGACTTGCTTCGTTACAGCCGGGGTCGATGGAGCCGAGTTCAGGCCCTGCTACGCGAGAAACGAACGGGTGATTGCACCGAAGACCGACATGGGCGGCTATGGCTGACAATGCCCGACGGAACATTGAGTTGGCGCGACGCCAACGGTTGGCAAGTGGCCGGGCCACAGATCCGTAAGTCACTGTGGTGGGAAATCATCACGACGCCAGCGGGTGATGTCGCCTTCAAGACGAAAGACGAGTTCGTCCAGATTCGCGGCAACCGTCAATTTGTGACCAAGCTTGCTGCCCAGGACCGGGGAGACTATGCGATGGTCGCGCCGGGACTTGCGGACGTTTTTATTGGCACGGCCACCGGATTGTTGCGGGTGCGTGACGGCAAGTTTGCAAGGATCGACAAAGGCCGGGTGCCTTGGCTCGCGAGAGTGCGCTGGCTTGTACAAACCTCGGGGGGCCAAACCTGGCTGTTAAGACGCGACGGGGTGTCAAGGGTGGTAACCGCCGATCTGGATAGGGCCTTCGACGATCCTCGGGCACCGCTCCAGCGAGTGTTCTTCGGTCGCCAGGATGGCGCCGGCACAACGCAGAATCAGGGGATCACCGGTCCGCAGGCCGCAATCGATGATACGGGCCGCTACTGGTTTCTTACCTACGGCAGCGTTTCGTTCATCGATCTGGCGAGGCTTCGGCGCAATGCGTTACCGCCACCCATCGTCATTCGATCGCTCGTGAGTAACGGCCAAACATTTCGCGACCCCGTTCGGATTGTGCTGAGGCCAGGCACACGGTCGCTCGACATCGCATTTACCGCGCTTAGTCTGACCGTGCCGCGTCGCGTTCAGTTTAGAGTCCGTCTGGAAGGCGTGGACGATGACTGGGTCGATCCTGGTACCCGGCGCACCGCATCATATTCCAATCTCGGCCCCGGCAGCTACCGATTCCACGTGATTGCGGCGAATAATGACGGCGTGTGGAATTCCAAAGGAGCGACACTCGATTTTGAAATTCGCCCGACGTTCTTTGAAGGGTGGCCGTTCCGGCTGTTGCTTGGAGCCGCACTGGCTGTTGTGATATGGCTCGCATATTCGATGCGGCTTCGGCGTGTAGCGAACCGTATCCGCTCCCGGATGGCCGAACGCATGGAGGAACGCGAACGCATCGCCCGCGACCTGCATGACACGCTTTTGCAGTCGGTGCAGGCGTTGACACTGCGATTCCAGTTGGTGGTCGACGAACTTCCCGTCGATGAACGCGCAAGGCCTGCGCTCGAGGCGGCGATCGATCGCGCCGATGAGGTGGTCGCAGAGGGCCGCGACCGGGTAAAGGATCTACGTCTGCCGAATGAAGCCGGCGACATCGCACAGATCATGACAGAAATCGTCGCGCAGCAGGGGTTCGATCCCGCGGTCGCCGTATCAATTGAGACGGTCGGCATTGCTCGCAGTCTCGACCCGCTGGCGCTCGACGAGATCGTGCGCATCGCCGGCGAAGCGGTGTTCAACGTTCGCCGGCATGCCCGCGCGACGCGGATCGCGATCGAGATCCGCTTTCAGTCGGGCTTCGCGATCTGCATCGTCGATGATGGCGTGGGGATCGCGCCAGCAATTATCGAACAGGGCGGGAAGGACGGCCATTTCGGCTTACCGGGCATGCGAGAGCGTGCCCGCAAGCTCGACGGCGACCTGCTCATCCGACGGATTCCTGAGGGCGGCACGCAGGTTGTGCTCACTGTCCCCGGCAGGATCGCTTACCAGAAGCGTGTTTGGCGATGGCCTTCGCGCTGGTGGTGGTGGGCATGACCGTGCCCGACCCGGCAGCGCCCATCCGCGTGCTGATCGTCGACGATCATCCGATCGTCCGTGAAGGCATCGCCGCGCTGATCGAGCGACAGGCAGACATGGTCACTGTCGGCGAGGCGTCGAGCGGCGAGGAGGCGATCGCATGCTACGCCGCGCTCCTGCCCGACGTGACGCTGATGGACGTGCAAATGCCCGGCACCGACGGCATCGCCGCGGTGGAAGCGATCCGCCGGATCGCCACTAACGCCGCGATCCTGATGCTCACCACTTACCCCGGCGATGCTCAAGCGGTTCGGGCGATCCAGGCCGGGGCAGCGGGCTATTTGCTCAAGAACAGCATTCGCAAGGAATTGCTCGACGCGATCCGATCGGTGCACGCCGGTCGGCGCGCGGTCAGCCCCGACATCGCCCATGCGCTTGCGGTCCATGCGCTCGACGAGCGGTTAAGCGAGCGCGAAGTAGCGATCCTGCGCCTGATCGCCGATGGGCACGCCAACAAGCAGATCGCCTGGCGCCTCGGCGTTTCAACTGACACAATCAAGGCCAATCTGAAGCAATTGTTCGCCAAACTGGGCGTTGATGATCGCACACATGCTGTCACCGTCGCGGCGCGACGCGGCTTCATCGAGCGCTAGCTTCGGTCAGGCGCGACTGCTCGATATGCCGTCGAACCGATCTGGCAAAGCCGGGGGCGACCCGTTTCTGATCTGCTGAAGCTCTTCCCTGATGGCTTCGATGGCACCGATCAGACCCGCAATCCGTGCTGCGGTGACAGGGTCGCCATCGACCAGCGAGATGGAGCGAGGTTCCGACGCGCGCACTGGAGCGATGAAGCGATAGCCCCGGCCCACCACGGTCGCGATGAAGGTCGGCGCAGCATGGCTTTCCCCCAGCGCCCGTCGCAGGCTCGCCATGTTGACCTTCAGATTGGCTTCATCGACAAAGGTCGTCGGCCACGCGCGGGCGACAAGCGCCTGCTTGTCGACCAATTCGCCCGGACGCTCGACCAACGCGGACAGCAGATCGAGCGCTCGTCCGCCAACACGCACCGGAATTCCGCGCTTCGTCAACGACTGGCGCTCGGGGCAAAGGACGAACTGCTCGAAGGCAAAGGATCGCGCGGACGGGCCAGCAGGGAAGAAGGGCAAATCCGATATCTGCGCCGATATCTGGTAAGCGGTGATCGACATCGTTTGACCTCCTGCTTCTCTTCAAGGTTCCTTCGACCCGCTGATACGCCCGTCGCGTGGGGCCAAGGCTCGGGGTGACACCCGATGTCCTCCTTCTAGCGCGGTCAAGGGGCACGCGCCCGCCCCACACGGGGCGTGGTTACTACCCGATGGGGTAATACTGCTTTTGTCGTGGTGCAGGGTTGGGGCTTTGCGCTTTACCCCAATTAACACGCGTGGGTCGCGTTTCCGGCTAAACCCGCAGCATCATCTCGGCGGTCGAAACCCGTGCCGATCATGCATCTTCCGACGAAGAAGTTCGGGGCTAGCAAGGCGTTTGCGACAGGAGATTTTGGAGGATGTTCGATGCAAGCGACTAGGATGCATGGCTTGCCGATTGTCGAGCCACTGAACGACCTTGACCCGCATCGACTGCTTCTGGCGGAGTTCATCCACCGATCGGCAAACGATTTTGCGGTAGCATGTGCGGAGGTCGATCTCGCGCGCCGCGCCGTCACGTTCGATGATGCGCGTGACAGGCTTGCCATCGTTTTCGAACGGCTGCTTGCGCTCGCATCGATCCAGCGACTTCTCCAAGCGCCGCGAGACGCTGAGATGAATTTCGGCCGCAAACTATGCGAACTTTGCCATTATCACGCCCAGGCGCGGTTTGCCGCACAAGGCGTGTTCGTGAACGTCCGCGCGTGCGACATCCCCATCGATTCTGGTCGGGGCCGGATCTTGCTGATGATCATATCCGAGCTTCTCACAAATGTTGCGCGGCACGCCTTCGGTTCACCGGGCGGCACGGTCGATATCGAACTCGCTAGTCGCGACGGTGAGATATGCTGCCTGGTTCGCGACGATGGCATTGGCATTGCAACCGGGCGCGCGATGTCGGGGCTGGGTTCCGCCATCATTACCGCACTCGCGCGTGAAGCGGGGATCCAATGCAACCTGCTCTCATGCCGGATTGGGACGAGTGTCGAATTACGGATGCCAATCGAATTCGTGATCCCGCCTGAAGGCTGACTTCAAAGAATTTACCAAGTCTAACCGCTGGAAGGGCAGAAGTCAGCTATTGAGGCGGTCTCCAGGCAAGTGAACGCGCGCGCGGCATGACGCCCAGGTGGGCATCGCGTCGATGTGACGCGACGCCCGCGCGCGTCGGCACCGCCCCCTGCTGACGCGCGCCATTCGGTACTGTCAGACTAACCAGAATTTGGTTAAATTTAACGATTTGGGGGCGGTCAGACACTCGCTCAGGCGAGAACGTGACGAGAAACTTACAAGAACAAATGCGACATTCAAGACACTCTGCGGCACTCTAACCAAATAGGAAATCAGCGGTGCATTACGTCTGACAATACCATTCAGCTTCACATACATCTCGTCGAGGTGCCATCGCCAGTGGCGAAACCCCCGCATCCTGGACACCCGTTGCCGGCGAATTTCGCCGGCAAACATCGGTCCGAACCTGTTCCACCAATGCCGCACTGTTTCATGGCAGATGTCGATCCCGCGTTCGAACAGCAAGTCTTCCACGTTCCGCAAACTGAGCGGAAACCGCACGTACATCATGACCACCAGGCGGATCACCTCGGGCGATGAGTTGAAATAGCGAAACGGACTGGTGGGCTTGCGGGTGCGAGGCATCCCAGCTCGATATCCGTCAGCTCCTAACGATCGATGCATTTGCTCTGACAGAGCCATATAGTGCCGTTAAAGAGAACCCCGCCGTCAGCCCAGCTTTTGTGTTTTTGCCCAGCTGAGCAATAACTCCGGCCATTGTTCCACGGGCTTTCCGGCGGCGCGGCGTAGGCCAAAGCCGTGGCCGCCATGCGTGAACAAATGCGTTTCCACCGCAACGCCCTTGGCCCGTAGTGCCGCCCGAAGGCGCAGGGAGTTTTCAACGGAAACGGTTGGATCATCCTCGGCGTGAACAAGGAAGGTTGGCGGCGTTGCTGGGGTTGCCTGATCTTCGGGTGAATGGGCGGCTTCGCGCTCCGGCGATGGAGTGGCGCCAAGGAGCAGCGTGCGCGATCCGGCGTGCGCAAACGGAAGTCGCATCGATTGCACGGGGTAGATGGGCGCCGCAATGTCGGGCCTTGCCGACAGCACGTCCGCCGCATCGACTGGACGATAGGCCATCGCCGCAAATCGCGTCGCCAGATCAGCGCAAACATGCCCACCGGCCGAAAACCCGATAGCGGCGACACGATCCGGCATAATGCCGAAATCTCTGGCACGGGCGCGGATGACCCGAATGGCGCGCTGCGCATCGCTAAGTGCGACGTCGGGGCCTGCCGCCCAGCCTTCCCCCGGCAGCCGATAGAAGAGCACGAAGCAGGTCCAGCCGCGCGCGGCCAGCCAACGCCCGATTTCATAGCCTTCCTTGTCGATCACGACCCAGCGATAGCCGCCGCCGGGTGTGATCAGCGCTGCACTGCCATTGGGGATGCGGGGGCGAAACACGACCAGTCGGGGGCGGCTGATACCATAGACGGCGCGATCGGCAAGGGCGCTGTCCTTGCTGCGTTCGTCGACGATTTCGATCAGTGGCATGGGCGGAGCGCCAGGGGCACCCTTGGGCCAAAGGTCGATAGTCTCGTCGGGTTCGGGGAGCCCTGCCACCGGCGCGCCGGCGCCGATGCGCGGGGGTGCCGTCTGCCCGCGCGCTGCGCTGGCAAGGCTAAGGGCAAGCGACCCGATCAGTGCCTGGCGTCGATCGATCATGTCAGCTCCCCGGCTGGATATAGGGCACGCGGGCAAACAGCTCGCGTTGCCATGCGCGCGGATTATCTTGCGGGTGTGATTGCACGTCGAATATCATCGTGGCACGGCGGTGAAGATCATAGCGCGGCCAGTGCGGCAGGGCACCGTGATTGGGGTTGCCGGTTTTTGCCAAGGCGATGAAACTGTCCTGCATCGCCGCTGAGGCCGTTTTTGTCTCCGGGCCGGTGCCGGTTTGCGATCCTTCCGCCGCCAGGGTCCCAAACACCAATGGGATATCGATCGTGTGCATCGCCCGGCGACGCGGATCGATACGCGCGGCGAAATTGACCTGATAGACCCAGGTCGGTGCCCCCGCAGCCGCCCGGGCTTCGGCCTCGATCACCTGGCCGCGCCAGCTCCGCCCGCAGGTTGTGGCGTCGTAAAAAATGTCTGTTGGCGACCAATCGGGAAAGCGCACCCGGTATTGCGCGATCACCCATTCAGGCAGGATGTCGATCCGAAGTTCGGGCGCCATCCGCTCTGCCAGGTTATCCCAAGTCAGCGTCTTCACCCGGTCTGAATCAGGGGAGATGAACGCTCGCGTTTCGTCATGCGTGTTGCCCAGCAACATTGGGATGCCGGTGGACTGTGGCGCTGCATCGGGCCAGAAGGGATGGCGGGTGAGCCATTTCATGTCGAGAACCGGCCCGAAGTAAACGCCCCCGCCCAGAATCGGGTCGGTAGCTGAAAGCCCCTCCACCAGTTTTTCGATCGGCATGGCCAGCAGGGGGGAGAGATCGCGTTCAAAGACACCCAGCTTCGCCAGATAGGCGCGGGCGCGCGCGGTGGCATTTAGTGGACCCGATGCCGTAACTTGTTGCCCGCTCATCGTCGCGGCGCGGTGGAACAGGTCCTTGGCAGCGGGCATCGCCATCATCGTTGCGATCTTGGCGCCACCGCCCGATTGCCCGAACACCATGACTCTGTTCGGGTCGCCACCAAACGCCGCGACATTGCGCTTCACCCATTGCAGCGCCAAAATTAGATCGAGCTGCCCCAGATTACCACTGTCGGGAAAACGCGGATCGAGCCGGCCCAGATAAAGATAGCCTAGCGCATTGAGCCGGTGGTTGACCGTTACGACAACACAATCGCCCCGGGCCGCGAGTGCTGCGCCATCATTCAGCGGATCAGTGACGCTCCCGCCCGAATAGGCCCCGCCGTGGATGTAGAGCATCACTGGTTTGCGCGCGGCTGAGCGCGCATCCGTCGTCCATATGTTGAGGAACAGGCAGTCCTCCGACTGCGGACCATAGCGGTTGCCCGCTTGCGGCGCGACCGGGCCGAACGCCGTAGCCGGGACGGCAATCCCGGGGGTCGAAACAGCGACCGGGGCGCAAAACCGATTGGCGCGCCCATAACGGATGCCCCGCGCGACCAGCAGGCCATCCTCGCGAACCATGCCAAAGTTGCCGTCAGCTGCTTGGATGATCGGTGCGGGGTCGGCACGCGCCTGTCGGGGAATCACTGACATCGCCAAGCCGGCGGCGATCAACGCACGACGATCGACCTCACCGTCGGACATCAAGGCCGCCAGCCAGATAGGCATCGATATCGGCCTGGCGGAAAAGGCTGGCGTCGCCCGGCAGCGAATGCTTTAGCGCCGCGAGCGCAAGGCCGGTGCGGGCTGCGTCATCAATATCGCCGCCGGTTCGCAGCGCATGTAGCACGCCTGCTGCAAAGGAATCGCCACCGCCAATCCGGTCGACGATTCCGGCAAGGACGACCTCTTCGGTCTGTGCGGTGCCTGCGCGGGTATCGATCCGGGCGGACAGCCGGTGGCGATCCGCATCCTCGACATGGCGTGCCGTCGACGCGATCGTCTGAAGTGTTGGGAACGCAGCAAAGGCCGAATCGGCCGCTTCGCGCCGCCGATCCTCACCATCGCCCGAAAAGTCCTTGCCAAGCAGCAGCGCGATATCGCGGTGATTGCCGAACAACAGATCGGCCTGGCTGACCAGTTCGTGCAGGATTGCGCGGGGGTTCGACGGCCAACGTTCCCACAATTTGGCGCGGTAATTGCCGTCGAACGACAACGCGATGCCGCGCACACGCGCCGCTTTCGCCGCTGCAAGCGCGGTCTGTGCGGGCACTGGGCCTAGGGCAGGGGTGATGCCGGACAAATGGAGCCGATCGACGTCGACAAGCAGTGCATCCCAATCCCATTCGTCTGTCGGCGTTTCGGCGAAGCTCGAATAGGCGCGATCATAGATCACGTCGGTCGCGCGCATGCCTGCGCCTGACGTGACGAAATAGAGTCCCATCCGATCGCCGCGAAAGCGGATGCCGCTGACGTCAATGCCGTGCCCGCGCAGCGCCGCGATGGCTGATCGGCCCAAATCATTGTCGGGAACCGCGCTTGCAAAGGAAACGTCGTGCCCGAGCCGTGCGAGCGCGGTCGCGACATTGGCCTCGGCACCCGCCACCCAGACATCGAGCTTCGGCGTCTGGAGCAAAAGTTCGCGCCCTGGCGGCGACAGGCGCAGCATGATTTCACCAAAGGCCAAGAAACGCCGCTGACTCACCGCGCGAGCCATCCGCCGTCGACCGCGAGGATATGCCCCTGGACATAATCGGACGCTGATGATGCCAGAAATACCGCCGCCCCACCGAGATCGCTCGCTGCGCCCCAGCGACCGGCCGGAATGCGCTCCAGTATCGAACGATTGCGGTTCTCGTCGGCCTGGAGTGCAGCAGTATTGTTCGTCGCGATATAGCCGGGAGCGATCGCGTTGACGTTGACGCCCTTTGCCGCCCATTCGTTCGCCAACAGCTTGGTGAGGCCACCGATGCCCGATTTGGACGCCGTGTAGCTTGGCACGCGAATCCCGCCCTGAAAGGTTAGCATCGATGCGATGTTGATGATCTTGCCGTGCCCCTGGGCGATCATGTGCCGTCCGACCGCCTGGCACAGGAAAAAGACGCTCTTCAAATTGGTGTCGATCACCGCATCCCAATCCGCTTCGGTAAAGTCGACAGCATCGGCCCGTCGAATGATGCCCGCATTGTTGACCAAAATGTGCAGGCCACCCAGCTTTTCGATCGTTTGATCCACGATGTCGCCAACCGGTGCGATTGTCGCCAGATCGGCGGCAATATTGATCGCACGACGGCCCAATGCGGCGATCTGCGCCACTGTTTCAACCGCAGGGGTGCGCCCGACACAGGCAATGTCAGCGCCCGCTGCTGCCAACGCAAGCGCGATGGCCTGGCCGATGCCGGTATTCGCACCGGTGACGATGGCAGACTTGCCGGTGAGATCGAACATCGTCGTCATCAGGCGAGCTGGCAGATATCGAGGACCTTCATGTCGGTATAATCCTGATTTTCGCCCGCCATCGCCCAGATAAAGGCATAGGCACGCGTGCCCGATCCCATATGAATCGACCAGGGTGGGCTGATCACCGCTTCTTCATTGGCCATCACGATGTGCCGCATCGCTTCGCCTTCGCCCATATAATGGAATACCCGATCCGTCGGATTGGGGAGTTCGAAATAGAAGTAAATTTCGCTGCGACGCTCATGGATGTGGGGGGGCATCGTGTTCCAGACCGAGCCTGGCTTCAGCACGGTCAGCCCCATCACCAGCTGTGCGCTGTCACACACACCGGGAATGACGAGCTGATAGATGGTCCGCTCGTTCGATTCCTCGAGGCTACCGCGATCAAGCGCAATTGCATCGGCGATCGAGACTTTGCGGGTCGCAAAGCCCTTATGGGCGGGGCATGACGCCAGATAGAAGCGCGCGCCGCCGCCCGAGAAAACGACGTCCTTGGCACCCATCGTGACGTAGAGGCAGTCCTTGTTCCCAAGCGAAAACGCCTCGCCATCGACCGTCACGACACCGTCGACTGCCCCCACATTGACGATGGCCAGCTCCCGGCGTTCCAGAAAAGGGTGGCCCAACGCGGATGGCGGCTCGGTCTGTGTCGGCAGCAAGACGGGCGCATCAGCAACGGCAACCCCGCCGATTACGAAGCGATCGGCATGGGTATAGTTCAGCACGCATTCGCCATCCCGGAACAGGTCCTGGATCAGGTAACGGTCGCGCAATTCATCGTTCGATACGCATTCCATCATGTCGGGGTGGGTGGCGTAATAGGTGCGGTCAAACATGGGCGGTCTCCGAAATCAGGCCGCCATTGCGGCGGCGGGAAGGGGTTGGTCGATGCGGTAGGCGCGGCGGACAAGGCCGCTGGTGAGTTCCTGCGCGAGTTCGGCGGCTTCCCAATCGGCAAGTCGGTGCTCGGCAACGAGACGCGCAAGGAAGCCGCAATCGACCCGCCGCGCGACATCGTGCCGCGCCGGGATCGACAGGAAAGCGCGCGTATCGTCGTTAAAGCCTACAGTGTTATAGAAGCCCGCCGTCTCGGTGGTATTCTCGCGGAACCGGCGCATGCCTTCGGGGCTGTCATGGAACCACCAGGACGGGCCGAGTTTCAGGCAGGGATAGTGCCCTGCCAGCGGTGCCAGTTCGCGCGCATAGGCGCTTTCGTCGAGCGTGAAGAGGATGATGCTGAGATTGCGGTCATTACCGAACCGGTCCAGCAGCGGTTTGAGCGCGCGGACATAATCGGTACGCGTCGGGATGTCTGCGCCCTTGTCGCGACCATGGCTGGCGAACAAACGGGCATTGTGGTTGCGGAAACTGCCGGGGTGGATTTGCATCACCATGCCGTCCTCAACGCTCATCGCCGCCATTTCAGTAAGCATCTGCGCGCGGAAAAGCTCTGCATCGGCGGGTGACCAGTTATCGGTGACGATGGCGCGGAACAGGCGCTCGGCCTCGTCAGGAGCAAGATCCGCAGTTGCGGCGGTCGGATGGCCGTGATCGGTCGCTGTGGCACCGGCTGCGCGGAAATCGGCGCGGCGTTTGCGGTGGGCAGTCAGATAACCTTGCCAATCATAGACATCCTCGCCGGTCAATTCGGCAAAGCGCACCATAGCGGGCTTGAACGCTTCGTGCTCGACATCGATGACGCCATCAGGTCGGTAGGTTGTAACGACGCGCCCGCCCCAGCCGCTTGCCCCAATTCGGTGGTGCGCTGACAGATCGTCATGCGCGCCTTCGGTGGTGGCGAGAAAATCGATCCCGAACCGATCGAAGAGCGCGCGGGGCCGGAAGGCGTCGGTGGAGAGTTTTTCGCCGATATGATCGAAATAGTGATTGGCGGTGCCAGCATCGAGTGCGACATCGATGCCGAACACCTCGGCAAAGACATGATCGAGCCAAAGGCGGGATGGCGTGCCGCGAAACAGGTGATAGTTGGCAGCGAATAAGCCCCACGACGCTCGCGGATCGGTCGGTAGCGCCCCCCCGAGCCGCGGAATCGCCAGCGCGTCCAGATCGATGCCCTGGCTGTAAAGCATGCGGTAAATGTAATGATCGGGCGCGAGCAACAGGCTCGTCGCATCGGTCCAGGGCAAGTTATCGGCAAACCAAGTCGGATCGGTGTGGCCATGTGGGCTGATGATCGGCAGGCTGGCGACCGAGCGATACAGGCCACGCGCAAGGTCACGTGTGCGCGGATCAGCAGGAAACAACCGGTCGGGATCGAGTCGAAGTGGCCTGGCCGTCATCTTTCCCTCCCCTCCACAACGTCATGCGCGTCTTGGCAATCTGGTAACCGGTGTCAGGCGACTTCGCAAGCGCCCGTATTACGGCGCGGGCGGGGCCACTGATGCGCGCTTGATCAATGTCGACAGAAACAGCGAGGGTTCCTCGATTGGTTCGCAACCGTCGCCGCCAGCGAGCAATTTCAGTGCAGCCGATCGCGCCATCGACACAATCGGCCAGCGCACCGTTGTCAGCGGCGGCCAGACATGCGCGGCGACCGGTGTATCATCGAACCCAATGATCGACAGGTCGCGCGGGATCTGCAGCCCACGTTGTAATGCTGCGTGCATAACGCCAGCTGCCATTTCATCATTCGATGAAAATACCGCGGTCGGCCGCGGCACCACATCGAGCAATCGGTCACCCGCGATACGGCCGGAATCGAAGGTATAATTGCCATCGGCGATCATCGATCGTGGCAGCACGATGCCCGCTTCCGCGAGCGCCTGTTCAAATCCCTCGCGGCGTTCACGCGCCGAAAGGAAGCCGTGCGGCCCGGCGACCAGCCCGATCCGGCGATGTCCCTGTTCGATAAGATAGGCGGTGGCCCCCTTTACGGCCTCGCGATCATTGGAGGCGACCATGTGCTGCGTATCATCGAGCACAGCCGAACCCATGCGCACATAGCGACAACCGATTTCGTCGCACAGTCGGGCGATCGTATCATTCTCGCTGATCGGCGGCATCAGCAGCACGCCAAACAAGCGCTGACGCTCCAGGAAGTGCCGAAGATCATCCAGCATCGTCGCCGAGCCGCGATCCAGCGGGCGCACAACCATTTCGAATTCGGTGCCGTGCAGCGCCTCTAGCATGCCCTCCTGCACGTTCATCACCGTTTGGGCATTGGGGTTGTCGTGAACCAGCCCGATCAGGAAGTTGCGCCGCAGCGCCAGCCCGCGCGCCTGGGGATTGGGGATGTACCCCAGTTCACCGATCACTTGCTCAACCTTGCGGCGAGTCTCCTCATTCAGCAGCGGCGAATGGTTGATGACACGGCTGACAGTCTTTTTGGAAACCCCGGCAATGCGGGCGACGTCGTTGATCGTTGGCTGGCCGGTGCTTTTCATTGGCGGTTTCATACTGTGCTTGCGACAAGACGAACAGCCCGGTCCCATCGGGTGCTGCCGGCGCTGATCGCTTGCGTCATCCGACCAGCAGAGGCACAAGCGCTGATCGAATGATACCGGTTACCAAAGGATGGAGAAACCAAGCAATGGTCGATGCGTGGCAAGTCGATCCAGCGGACAATGTCGCGACATTGCTGCGCGATGTGGCGGCGAGCGATCAGATCGCGCTTGCCGATCGATCGATTTCCGCAGGTGCCGCCATTCCGCGCGGCCACAAGGTGGCGCTGGTGCCGATCGCATTGGGCGCGCCAATCATCAAATATGGCTTTCCGATTGGGCTGGCGCGCCGGGCGATCAGCGCGGGCGACCATGTTCATATCGATACCGTCGCAACGGCGCTTTCGGGAACCGACGAGTATCGGTTCAGCGCTTCGCCAGGTGCCGTTAGGCTCGTCGAAAACGCATTATCGTTTAAAGGCTATATGCGCCGCGATGGCCGTGTGGGCACACGTAACGAAATCTGGATTCTGCCGACCGTCGGCTGTGTTGCTCGCACCGCGCAGCGGATCGCGGCACGCGCATCTGCCCGTCATGCGGGCAGCGTTGATGGCGTGCACGCCTTTGTCTACCCCTTTGGTTGCTCGCAACTGGGGGACGATCTGGCGGGCACGCGGCGGATTTTGGCGGCCCTTGCCACCCATCCTAATGCGGGCGGGGTGCTGATAATCGGGCTGGGCTGCGAATCGAACCAGCTCGATGCCTTGATCGCCGAGGTGCCACAGGATCGACGCGCCATGATTCGCACGATGATCGCCCAGCTATCGCCTGATGAGATTGCTGAGGGGGAGGCGCATGTCGACGCGCTTGTCGCGCAGGCGGCGCAACCGCGCACGACGGTGGGGCTCGACAAGCTGGTGCTCGGGGTCAAATGTGGCGGATCCGATGGGTTTTCGGGTCTGACCGCCAATCCGCTCGTCGGGCGCATGAGCGACCAGGTGGCGGGCGCAGGCGGGCGTGTGCTGCTGACCGAGATACCCGAGATTTTCGGTGCCGAACATCTGCTGATGGCCCGTGCGCGTAATCAGGCAGTGTTTGATCGCGTCGGCCAGATGGTCAATGATTTCAAACGCTATTTTCTGGCCCATGGCGAACCGGTGTCGGAGAATCCGTCGCCGGGCAATATCGCGGGCGGCATCACCACGCTTGAGGAAAAATCGCTCGGCGCGGTCCAGAAAGGCGGAACCGCACCACTGGTGGACGCCATTGGCTATGGTGAGCAGGTGAAGGAGCCGGGGCTGACCCTGCTCGAAGCGCCGGGCAATGATGCGGTATCGTCGACCGCGCTTGCAGCTGCGGGGGCAACGATGATCTTGTTCACCACTGGTCGCGGCACGCCGCTCGGCGCACCGGTGCCGACGGTGAAGATCGCGTCGAACAGCGCGCTCGCCGCCGCCAAGCCCGGCTGGATCGATTTCGACGCCGGTGCGGTGCTTCAGGGCGGGATCGACCATGCTGCCGATGCGCTGCTTGCCCGCATTATTGCGATTGCGTCGGGCGAGCTTACCGCCGCTGAACGCAATGACGAACGCGAAATGGCGATCTGGAAGCGGGGCGTGACCTTGTGACACGGCTCGATTACACCGCTCTGCGGTCGCTTCCCGCAGATGTTATGCGACCACACCGTGCTGCCCCTCCGGCTATTGGCATCGTCCATTTCGGGCCAGGCGCGTTCCACCGGGCGCATCAGGCGAGTTATATCGATACACTGCTCGATCATGATCCGCGCTGGGGCATCGCCGCTGTTGCCCTGCGCAGCAATGCTGCCGTCGCAGGGCTAGCAGCCCAGCAGGGACTTTACACTATTGCCGTGCGCGATGCCGTTTGCGTAAACCGCGTGGTCGGCGCGCATGGGATATGGCTGGGGCCGAACGATAGCGACCGGATCGCCGCGCTGCTCGCCGATCCGGCGATTGCCATGGTGACGATGACCGTGACTGAAAAGGGCTATTGCCTGGCACCCGACGGGACGCTTGACCGAAACCACCCGGATATCATCCACGATCTCAGGGGCGCAGGCCCTCCCCGCAGCGTGATCGGCTGGCTGGTGGCGGGACTGGCCACACGCCGGGCGCAGGGCAACGTGCCGTTCGTGCCGATGCCGTGCGATAATTTGGCGGCGAACGGGGCAAAGCTTCACGCTGCGCTGATCGCCTTTGCCGAAGCCCGTGATACGCATCTGGCGGCTTGGATCGCCGGTGAGGTTCGGGTGCCGTCGACAATGGTCGATTCGATCACGCCGGCAAGCGACTCCGGGCTGGTGGCGGATGTGGAGCGGTCGCTCGGCTGTGCCGATGCGATTCCGGTCCAGCGCGAGGCGTTTCTGCAATGGGTGATCGAGGATATTGGACCGAATGCCGGTCCTGATCTGGCGTCGGTCGGGGCAGTCATTACCAGCGATCCAGGCGGTTACGAACGCGCCAAGCTCCGGATCCTGAACGGCGCGCATTCAGCACTTGCCTATGCCGGGCTGTTGCGTGGACACGCCAGCGTCGCCGAGGCAATGGCAGATGCTGAGTTGGCCAATGCCGTCGATGCGATGGTCCGAACGGACATCGCACCGATGCTGCCACCGGTCTCTGGTCTTGATCTGGCGGACTATCGCCGCGCCGTGTTCACCCGCTTCCGCAACCCCGTCATCATCCATCGGCTCGATCAGATCGCCCAAGATGGCACCCAGAAGCTTCCCTATCGCCTGGGCGATACCATCGATGCCAATCGACGGGTTGGGCGTATGCCGGTGCTGGCGATCGATGCGGTTGGATGCTGGGTCGCCTTCTTGCTGCAACGTCTGCGTGCTGGCGTGCCGGTTATTGATCCGGTAGCGTCGGCGCTGGCCGACGCTGCATCTGGTGCAGATGTCGGTCGGTTCGTGGAACGGCTGGCGGCACAGGGTCTCGGCCTTGCCCGGCGCTGGCGCGACGATCCGGCACTAATGGCGGCCATTACGGCATCCGCGACTGCAGCGCATGACGGCGCGTGGCAGCGGTTGTTCCGGCACAACCGCGGGGCAGTCGAGCATTGACACCGGTTTCCTATGGTCGCACTGTGGGGCGAACCAAATAATGGTCATGAATGTGATACAGGGGCAGGGTGAGCCGATGCGGCGCGACGTCGAGAATAACATTGCGCAAATTGCCAGCCGTTTCGTTGATGCGCGGCGGACCGCCACGGTGCTGACGGATTACCCCGGCACAATTCCCGATGATCTTGCCGATGCTTATGCGGTGCAGGACGCAGCAATCGCATTGCGGGCCGGAGACATTGTCGGCTGGAAAGTCGGTCGGATCAATCCGCCGATGGGCGACGTCGATCGGCTGGCAGGGCCAATCTTTGCCAGCACCCGGGTGTCGACCGAAGCGCACCCAGTGGCGATGCCCGTGTTCGCCGGGGGTTTTGCAGCCGCAGAAGCCGAATTCCTGCTCCGTATCGGCACCGCACCAGATCCTGCTAAGCGCAGCTACACGCTTGAGGAAGCAACCGCCCTGATCGACGCCGTTCATGTCGGTATCGAGATTGCGAGTTCGCCTTTTGGTGGCATCAACGATCATGGTGCTGGTGTCACCATTTCCGATTTCGGTAACAATAACGGCCTGGTCATTGGATCGGTGATTGCCAATTGGGCGCATGTCCCGCTGCTTGATTGGCCGGTCGAGCTGTCGATCAATGGCGAGATGATCGGGGCGGGCATGGCGTCGACCATGCTTGATGGCCCATTTGGGGCGGCGCGGTTCCTGTTCGAGTTGATGGCCGCGCGGGGCATCGCGCTGACCCCGGGGCAATGGATTTCGAGCGGCGCGGTCACGGGCGTCCACCGCGTTGGCGTGGGCGATGTGGTCGAGGCCCGGTTCAACGGGCGCTATTCGGTGGCGTGTACGATCAAGGCTGAAGGATAAGCCCGAAAACGGGGCGGTTTGGGGAGAGCGAGCAATGGCGATAGCGGAACTGCCCGGCACCAATGTGCCTGGCGTAGCGGCAGCCGCCGCCCGGATCGGGCGGTTCCGCTGGGTCATTTGTGCACTGCTGTTTGCCGCGACGGCGATCAATTATGTCGATCGCCAGATGATCGGCGTGCTCAAGCCGACGCTCACCAAGGAATTTGGTTGGACCGAGACGGATTTCGGCACGATCATCTTCTGGTTCCAGGTCGCCTACGCCATCGGCTATGTTAGTTTCGGCAGAATCGTCGATGTGGTCGGCGCTCGGCTTGGCTATGCGATTGCGATCGTCATTTGGACGATCAGCCACATGGCACATGGCCTGGCGAGCAGCGTTACGACCTTTGCTATGGCGCGCTTCGGGCTCGGCATTGGTGAATCAGGCAATTTCCCGGCGGGTATCCGCGCCGTCACCGACTGGTTCCCACAACGTGAGCGGGCCTTTGCGATCGGGCTGTTCAATGCCGGGGCCAATATCGGTGCGATCATCACGCCTTTGCTGGTGCCCGCGCTGGTGCTGATGTTCGACTGGCGAATTGCCTTTTACATCACCGGCATACTGGGCATCTTGTGGCTGGCCGCGTGGTGGCTGGTCTATCGCCATCCTGGCGAGCACGGCCGCGTCAGCCCGACCGAGCTAGCGTGGATTCAGCAGGACCCTGCCGACCCGGTCGAACCGATTGCCTGGCGCAAGCTGATCACCGTTCGTGAGACCTGGGCCTATGCGCTCGGCAAATTCTGCATCGACCCGATCTGGTGGTTCTTCCTGTTCTGGCTGCCGGGCTATCTTTACGAGCGCTATCAGCTTGATCTGAAAACATTTGGGTTGCCCTTGGCGGCCATCTATTTGTTGTCTGATTTCGGGAGCATTGGCGGTGGCTGGATGTCGTCTCGTATGATCAAAGCCGGGTATAGCCCCAACACGGCCCGCAAAATGACGATGCTGCTCTGCGCGTTTTGCGTGACGCCCATCTATTTCGCCCAGTCGATCGACGGGCTTTGGAGCGCGGTACTCGTCATCGGCCTTGCGACGGCGGCGCATCAGGCGTTTTCAGCCAATCTCTACACGCTGCCTTCGGACATTTTCCCGCGCGGCGCGGTGGGATCGGTTGTCGGCATCGGCGGAATGATCGGGGCGATTGGCGGGATGGGGATGGCCCAGTTCACCGGCTATGTCCTCGACAGCACGGGCAAGAATTATTCGATCCTGTTCGCGATCTGCGCGAGTGCCTATTTCGTCGCGCTGCTCGTCGTCCATCTGCTCTCGCCGCGACTGGCCCGCGTCGAGGTCGCATGATTGCCCGAGCGCTAGCCGCGCTGGGGCTGGCGCTGCTCCCGGCGGCGGCACTGGCCGCACCGACCGGGCTGTTGTTTCGCGTGTCCGCCGACCAGTCGCTCGACGCCGATGTCGCGGGCGGCGATCCGGTGCCGAACTTCCGCAGCGGGGTGGACGTGGTGCCGGACGGCGCGATCAGCGGCGCGGCGCGCTGGGCCGATGAGGGCTATGTCGCGTGGACGGCGCCGGGCAATATCCGCGCGACAAGGGGCACGTTGAGCTTCTTCTGGCGGCCGCGCGATCCGCTCGGCGAGGCCCCGTTCGCGATCTTCCGCGTCGGGTTCGCTGATCATTCGAGCTGGGACATGGCGTTCCTGCGAATCGACTGGAACGGTCACGGCTTCGATGCTTTCGTCACTGACGCGAATCTGTCGCGGGTGCGGGTATCGTGGCGGATCGATGCTGTACCCGCCGCCGACGCTTGGAAGCACATCGCCTTCGCCTGGGATGAGACCGAGGGTGTGCGGCTGTTCGTCGATGGCAAGGAAGTCGCGCGCAAGCTTCAAAAGGCCGATCTCGACTCGGGCCTCGACCAGTTCGGGCTGGCCGGTCGCGTCATGTCGCCGCATCAGGTGCAGAGCCGCTATAACTTCATGCGTGGCAGCGATCTCGACGAAATCCGCGTCTATGATCATGCGCTGGCCGCCGACGATGTCGCGAAGCTCGCCGCCAAGCAGGAACCCGGCCCTGCTCCCACCCCCGATGCCGCCGCGCGCTGGGCAACGTGGCTCCACCGTTACGGCTGGGACCGCGCGTCACCGCCATTGCTCGAAACGCCCGCCACCACCATCCGCAAGGTCGAATTCGCCGACGCGCGCGACCTGAAGCAATGGAATTGGAAAGGCGTGGACGGCATCGCCGAGACGACCTGGCCCGGCGTCTACAACCGATCGCGCCTGCCCGGACGGAACGATTATTTCGAGCTTCCCGACTGGAACACCTATGTCGAGGGCGGCAAAAGCTATGACCTGACGATCCCGCCCGGCGATCGGGTCAATCGCGTCGAGATACGCGGCGCGGCCTATGGGTCGCTGCTGGGCAATGGACAGTCGCTCGCCAAGCGCGAGCAAGGCGTCGTCCGATCGGTCGACAGCATCGCCCCCCAGACCGGCGGGACACTCAGCTTCGTCAACACGGCGCAAGAACAGCCGATCCAGGAAATCTGGGCCTATGACGTCCACCCCGGTGTCGAGCCCGAAGGCAGCTTCAAGCTGTCGTTTACGGTCGATGCCGCTGCCTCGACCAAGGTCGCGGCGCTCGACCGGCTCAACGCGTTCATCGCCGGGCGATATGCGCCGGATGAGCGCGCCACTGTCGTCGCCCTGCCGACCTCGGGCATCCGCGCGGCGGTCGGCGCCGGCGCTAACACCGGCGGCAAGGCGGAGGCGCGCACCAAGGGGCTGCCGCTGGTCCATATCCTGATCCCGGCCAGCCTTGGCGATGCCTATGCAGACCGCCCAATCGCGCGCGCCTTCGATTATGGCTGGCAGAATTTGCACGACGGGCTCGACGGCATTGCGATCGATCTGCCTGCGTTGAAGGGGACGCCGGGCAAGGACGGGCTGATCCCGCTCAATTTCCGCGTGAAAGACCCGCTCTGGCCCGCGCGCGACATGATCGATGTGTCGGTCAGTGTTCGACCAGGTGAAGCGCGCACGCTCTGGCTCGATCTGCGCGACCGCATCCTGCCCGACGACAGCCTGTACATCACGATCGCCTCTGGCGCGGCGGACTTTGATGCCGAGGCGCTCAATGGCACCCGCATCCGCCTGATCTTCAAACCCCGCACCGACGCGCTCACAGAGCATATCGCCGACCGCTACAACCAAGTGAAGGACAATTGGGGTTTTCTGGTCGAGGAGCACACTGCCTCGAAGCGGCAAGCGCTTTACGCGCGGCTATTCGCCGACATCTCCGACCTGCTGCGCGTCGACGCCGATAATGTCCGCGCCCGCGCCTATTGGGCCGACATCAATTACCGACCCGAAAACATGCCCAGGATTGCCGTGCCCACGGCTCCACCGGGGGTGCCGCGCTGGGCCTTCCTGCAGCTCGAAGATTTGACGATCACCCGCCGCTTCGTCGAATGGTGGATCGACAATCGTCAGGTGCCTTACGGCGATTTCGGCGGCGGGATTTCGGATGATAGCGACCTGATCCAGCAATGGCCCGGCCTCGCGCTGATGGGCGTCGTGCCCGACAAGATCAACGTGTCGCTGCGCGCGCTGTCGGATGCGGCCTATCGGAACGGCATGGTCGTAAACGGCCTGGGCGCAATCACCACCGACGAGCTCCATGCCTATGAGGAAGGGCTGAACAGCGACGCGGCGCGGCTCTATCTCAACTGGGGCGAGCCGCTCGCGGTTGAGCGGTTGATGGCGACCGCGAGCGCGCTGTCGGGGGTGATCCTGAAGAACCCTGCCGGGCATCGCCACTTCGCGAGTAACTGGTACGGCGCGCGGAAGATGTACCGCGAGGGCGCATGGGAATGGCAGAAACCCTATAGCTTCACCGTGATGCACGGACCCATCCTGCTTGGGCTCTACAGCGGCAACCCGGCGGCGCGGGCGCTGGTGACGGGCGTCGTCGATGGCTGGATGGCGCATGGCAAGCAGGGCAGCGACGGCGCGTGGAGCTACCCCAACGAGATCAACTGGCGCAGCGATGCCGAGCGAGCGGGCGATGGCGGCGGCGTTAACACCCCGCTGCAATCGGCCTGGGCGGCGTGGCGCTTCACCGGCGACGCGCGCTATCTGCGCCCGATTACGGGCCGGATCACCAAGAGCGCGGGCACGCTCGGCGAGTTCAACGAGAATGGCTTTGCCGCCCTTCCCGATGGCGCCGCGCTTCTCGCCAAGGCGGCGCGCAAGGGCGATGACCCGGCGAGCCGCTTCGCCCGCTGGCAGGCGAGCGGCGACCTCGACGCGATCGCCGATCTCCACGCCGATGCGCTCGCCGACAAGGCCGCGCGGCTCGATATACTGACCGAAGGCCATTGGTGGTCGGACCGGGTGGAAATGGACAGCCAGTGGCTCCAGCGCGTGCGGCTCGGCGGGATCGCGCTACGGCGGAACCAGACCTGGCCGGGCAATACCGTGAGCTGGCGCTTCGCGGATGACGCGGCGGCGGAGAAGGTGGCGATCCTGCTCCCCAATGCGACGCCGGGGCGGTTCCGGGTGGTCGCCTACAACACCAGCAGCCAGCCGCAGCGCGCGACGATGACGACGTGGAATGTCACGGCGGGCCGATGGCGAATGGCGAGCGCAGAGGGTGCCAGTGAGGTAATGCTCGAACGAAGCGCCGCAATTGATCTCACCTTCGCGCCTGGCGCGTCGACGTTCGACTTTGAGCTGGTCGCGCCGATCGACCCGGTCGAGACGCGCGCCGACCTTGGCATCGGCCGCGACGATGTGGCGCTAAAGGGGGGCACGCTGACACTCACCGTCCACAGCCTTGGCGCAAAGCCGGTGATCGGTGGCACCGCGACGCTGGTCGACGGCACCGGTAGGGTTGTCGCGCAAGCCAGAATCCCGGCGATGGCCGCCCCGATCGACCTATCGCCGGTCAAGCGGGACATCCGGCTGACGATTCGAGCGGGAGTCGGCACATCGGGCCTCATTGTGCACGTAGCACTGCCGGACAAAGCACCCGAGATTACGCGGCTGAACAATGCCGTCCCGCTCTCGGCAATGAGACCATGAGTATGACGCGGCGGGCCGTCATCATCGGCGGTGCCGTGTTCGCACTCGCCGCGCGTGCGGAAGCAGCGATCACGCTGTCGGCGGCGCTCGATGCAGCGGCGGCCGAGCGCGATCCGGCCAAGGCGCTGGCAATGCTAGACGGTTTCGATCCGCGCGACTTCCCGCCGGTTAGCGCGCTCGACCTTATCACCGCGCGCGCCGGACTCGCGGCAGACATCGCGCTGGCGAGCAATCCGAGCTTCGACCTCCGGCTGCAACGCCTGATCGGCACGCATCGTGGCGCAGCAGCGATTGAAAGGCGGCTGATCCGCGAACAACAGGTTGCGACCCTCGCTGCGCTGCGGCTGTTCGACACACTCGGCATCGGCGGCGCGACCCCGGGCGCGCGCTTCAGGCGCCTTTGGAGCGAGCTCGACGGTCGCTTCGCCGACAGCGATGCCGGGCGCGATGCCGCCATTGCCGCGATGAACACGACGCTCGACCGGCTGCGCGCGATGCTGCCGGCGCTGATTGGCCCCGTTCCCGGCTATTGCCGCGACGTGGTCGCGACGCGCGGATCGCCCGAGGAACAGTCATCGGGCAAGGTCGGCGCGCGCCGCTTGCCGATGCCGGGGCGCCCCGGCGCCTATGTCGTCGATCTCACGCGCATGGCCGATCGCCCGCGCTGCTCGCTGCCGAGCGTGGTCGCGCATGAATTGCTGCCCGGCCACATGATCCAGCTGCCGATCGAGGCCGCCGCCCGCCCGCACAAGCTGCGGCTCAGCTACGCGCCGGGCTTTGCCGAAGGGTGGAGCATTCACGCCGAGCGCTTGGTGGCGCGGGCAGGCGCGTGGGCTGATGATCCGCGCGCGATGCTCGGCTATCTCCACTGGCGGCTGTTTCGCATCACCCGCGCCCGCGCCGATATCGGCATTCACGTCCATGGCTGGTCGATCGACGAAGCGCGCGCGCGGCTGGACGAATGGCAGGGCGTCCCCGCCTATTTCGCGCCTTTCGAGACCGACCTGGCGCGCATCGCTGCCGAGCCCGCGACACGCACTGCCGAAATGCTGTTCGCGCTGGCGATCGAAGACGGCGCACGGGGCAAGCGGGGCGCGGCACTGATCGCCTTTCATCAGGCGATCCTGGTCGACGGCCGCATGCGCAGCGATGAGATTAGGAGACGTGCATGACCCTTTCCCGCCGCGATGCGCTATTGGTAACGGGCGCCGCTGCCCTCGCGACGGCCGCCAGTCCGGCGCGTCCGCCCCGCCGGGGTCTCGACAACCAACGCCTGCCCGATCTCGGTGATGGCCGCTTCCTCAATCCGGTGCTGGCAGGCGACCATCCTGACCCGGCGATCCTGAAGGACGGCAAGGACTATTACGCGACCTTCTCCAGCGCCGACAGCTATCCCGGCTGCATCATCTGGCACTCCCGCGATCTGGTGAGCTGGCAGCCGATCGGCCCGGCGCTCACCCGCAACATCGGTAGCGTCTGGGCGGTTAGCCTTGAAAAGCATAACGGCCGCTATTTTCTCTACATCCCGGTCAAAGCGCAGCAGAATTCGATCTTCGTGATCTATGCCGACAAGATCGAGGGGCCGTGGAGCGATCCCATCGACCTCAAGCTGCCACGCCACATCGATCCCTGCCACGTCGTTGGCGAAGATGGCTCGCGCTGGCTGTTCCTGTCGGGCGGCGACCGCGTGCGGCTGAGCGAGGACGGTCTGGCGACGGTCGGCAGTCCGGAGCATGTCTATGATCCGTGGCGCTACCCCGCCGACTGGGTGGTCGAGAGCTTCTCGCCCGAAGGCCCCAAAATCGCGCGGCGCGGCGACTGGTTTTATCTGATCACCGCCGTTGGCGGCACGGCGGGGCCGCCGACCGGGCATATGGTGATCGCCGCGCGGTCGAAATCGATCCACGGCCCGTGGGAGAATTGCCCGCACAACCCACTGGTGCGCACCCGCGACATGGCGGAACGTTGGTGGTCGCGCGGCCATGCCTCGTTGATCGAAGGGCCAGCGGGCGATTGGTGGGCGCTCTACCACGGTTATGAGAATGGCTATTGGACGCTCGGGCGGCAGATGCTGCTCGATCCGGTGGCGTGGACCAAGGACGGCTGGCCGCGCATGACCGGCGGCGACCTGTCCGCGCCGCTCGCCAAACCAAAGGGCGGGCAAGCGGTGCCGCACGGCATGGCGCTATCGGATCGCTTCGACAGCCTCGCGCTCGGCACGCGCTGGAGTTTCTTCAAACCAGGCCCGACCGAGGCACAACGGGTTACAGCGGCGAACGGCGTACTGACACTCGCCGCCAGCGGCACCGCGCCGGTCAATTCCTCGCCGCTGCTAACGATTGCCGCCGACATTGCCTATCGCTTCGAATGTTCGGTCGACCTCGACCCCGGCACCACGGCGGGGCTGGTGCTATTCTACGATGACAAGCTCTATTGCGGGCTCGGCTTCGACGCGAAGCGGTTCGTGACGCACCAATATGGCATCGAACGCGGGCGCCCTGCCAATCCGCATGGCACGTCAATGCGCATCCGCGTCACCAATGATCGCCACATCGTCACCTATGACACCAGCGGCGACGGCGGGCGGACATGGATGCGGTTTGATCGGGGCATGGAAGTTTCGGGCTATCACCACAATGTGCGCGGCGGCTTTCTGATGCTGCGCCCCGGGCTGTACGCCGCAGGCCAAGGCAGTGCGCGGTTCCGGGACTTCACCTACCGGGCACTTTAGGGCGCAGGCGGCACCAGACCGTTCAGATACGCCTCGATGTTCGTATAGCCATCCTTACCCGCCCCGGCGCTATCGTCCTTCGCCGGGTTCAGCCGATGCGCCTTTTCCCACGCATCGGGCATGCCGTCACCGTCGCTGTCCTTGGGCGCCGGCAGCGATTTGAGGTCGGGCCAGCCGCCCATTTCGGTCTGGCTGTCGATCTGGTGGCCGGTCTTGTCGCGCACGCCCGCCACCACCGCGAGGTCGACCGCGTCGCGCGCCTTCGACGCCCCCGCGCCTGCCAGCACCCGTGCGTAGGCGCTCGGCGCCGGATCGGCAGCAACCGGCGCCACATCCACCGGCGCGGCCAGCCGATACCCCGCAGGGCTGATCCCCGCGACCAGACTCCAAGGATCGGCGGGTATCGCACCATTCATGCTGTTGCCCGCGAAATAGGCGTGGGCAAGCGTGTTCGATTCCTCGAAGGCCACGAGCTTTTTCGACTGCGGCCCAGCGACATAGGCATTGTCGACGAAATTATAGCGCGACAAGGTCGCCATGTCGGCATTGTAGCCGGAGTGGCCGCCGCCCCAATTGTAGAAGACGTTTGAGCGGAAATCGAAGAACGCGCCAACGGGGTCGACGTCCGGCCCCGAGTAATTGCCCGGTCGCGGCATCCGCGCTTCGTGATTGGCCCACAGATTATGGTGCCAACTCGCCTTCGACCCGCGCCCGCCGCGGATCAGGCTGCCATAACCATGCTCACCCTTGGCATGCAGCGAATGGGTGAGCGAATTGGCGATGATCGACCATTGCACGGTCAGGTCGAACCAGCCCTCCCCCGGCTTGGTGTAATTGGCCGAGGCCGACAATGTCTCGTCGACCGACCAGCTGGCCGAGACATGATCGAGGATGATCCGGTGCCCGCCGACGACCCAGATCGCATCGCTTTCGGTCTTAGATTCATCGCCCAATCGCGAGCGGATATAGCGGATGACGACATCATCGGCCGCCACTTCAAGCGGGTAATCGCGCAGCGTAATGCCATCGCCCGGCGCGCTCTGGCCGGCAATTGTCACGCGCCCTTCGCGGATGCGCAGTGGCCTGGCGAGTTTGATCGTGCCTGATACGGCAAAGGTGATGATGCGTGGCCCCTTCGCTTCCACGGCAGCACGCAGGCTGCCCGTGCCACCATCGTCAAGCGTGGTGACGACCAACACACGCCCGCCGCGCCCGCCGAGTGCAAATCTTCCCGCCCCCTCGGCACCAGGAAAGGCAAGCTGGTCTGCGCTTGCCGATCCAGATGATACTAGCCCCGCCAACAAAGCAATCATGTATCGGTTGCGTGCCATGATTACCCGATCAAGCCTGAGGTTTGTGGAGCAATCTTTCGTTTAAAACACCAGTCGCAGCCCGGCGGTGACGATCCGGCCCGTTCCCGCATAAAGCGAACTGAGCTGATTGGCTTGGTAGATCGATCGGAATTGCGGCGTGTTGGTCATGTTTCGTCCTTCGAGCGACACCCGAGCCCATGATGTCAGCGCATAGCTCATCGAGAAATCGAGGTTGAAGGTGCTACCATTATAGCCAAAATCGGCGACGACAGGTGAATTGCATACGCCGCCGGCATTCGTGGTGAGTCCAACACTGCACGTCCCTGTCGCCAGCGGGAAGCGGTTCACATATTGCGTTCGATACGCCCCCGAAACCCGGGCCGAAAACTTACTGTCTTCATAATAGAAGGTGGCGTTGAAGGCATCAGGAGAGGTGTTCAGGAACGGTGCCGTGGCGAAGCTATTGATTGCGGTGCTCGCCGTCCCGGTCTGGGTTGTCGATAATGTCGTCCCGGTCAGGTAGCTTAGGCTCGATTCAATATGCGTGTAGTTGGCGGTAATGCCAAAATTGTCGAATGGCGCAGGCAGGAAACTAAAGTTCGACTGCACGTTGAGTTCAACGCCCTTGATCGTGCCGCCTGGCGCATCGTTGAACTGCCGCACTGCATAGACGCCATTCGCTTGGGTATATGCGAGCAATGTCGGGCTGGTGATCGTCGCTAGGATCGCTTGGTAGGTAGCGGCATCGTACACTGATGACAGCGGCACTTCGCCCGCCGTTTGTTGCGGGAAGTTGCCAAGGTTCTTCAGAAAGAATGCGACGGAGATCAGGCCGTTCTTGCCGAAATAGCGTTCGAAGCTGAGATCGAAATTATCCGCCCGGAACGGCTTGAGTTGGGGATTACCGACTGTGATCGCCGGTGCCGATCCATTGGCGGGCAGGCCCGTTGGGAAGGCAGTGGTGCCCGGTGTCAGCGATGCCAATTGCGGGCGTGCAATCACTTTCGATGCGGCAAAGCGGATCAGGAAATTAGGCGCAAAGGTCCAGACTAAGTTGGTCGATGGGAGTACATCGGTGTAGTTGTTGTTTGCCGTCACCACCACGCCAATCACGCCATTACCACCGCCACCGACTGATCCCGTCGCCGCCACATCGGTGTTGGCAACGCGCACGCCAATGTTGCCGCGGAAGGGACGGCCCAGCAGATAGGTGTTGAAATCAACCTGGAAAAATCCTGAAAGATCGCGCTCGGTCACCCGATTGGCGTTGCGACCGTCAGTGACCAGCCGGTAATCGGAAAACCGGTTTATGCAGTTACAGTCGATCCCGAAAGCGTTGATGAACTTGTTCAGATCGGGAACGAAAAAGCTGGTCGGCGTACCGGGCTGAAGGTTGATGCCCTGACCAAAGCCAACCACCCGGCCAAGTTCACTGATCGAGGCGATGCGCGCCTCTTGTAAGGTCGGGTTAATTGCCTCGACTGTCGTATTGTTGCGGCCCGACAGGCTAGAGTAGGAGAAGCGCTTCCAGGTGAGACCGGCACGCAGCGTATACTCGTCGCTGACATCCCAACTGAGATTGCCGCGGGCCACGGTAAAGGTGTTGCGGACATCGTCGGAAAAAATTCTAATCGTCGACAGTCCCTTCACCAACGAAAAGTTGTTGGGATTGGCGACGTCGAAACCGGGATTGAAGACAGGGATCATGCCCCCGCCACGCTCGTCATAAGTATAGCCGTCCTGGTCGATCGCATTGACCTCGGTCAAGAAGCCGAGTGCCTTGAATTCGGACTTTGAATAGCCGCCAGTAAATTCAAAATGCAGGTTAGACGCAAAGTCGTGCTTCACATTGGCCGTGCCTTGCCAGAACGTCGTGGTGCCGTTTTGCGAATCGGCGAAGCTGCGCCAATCGACATCGTCGAGCACCAGATAGTCTGCTTGGCCGGCCGCATTGACATTGGCGGCCCGGATCTTGGTGTTCGGGCGACCGATTAGTTCATTGTAAAAGGCGATCTGATTGGCATTTGCGATGAACCCTGGCGATACCGCCGAGTTGTAATAGTCGAACGGGTTCAGGTTGTTCGGATTGAAGCTGGCGCGGGTGCCCGCGACTAGGCCGCCGCCGTTCATTAATTGGCCGCAATCAAGCGTCGCCGACGGTGCGCAGTTTGGGTACAGCGCAATCCGGTCGGCCAGCCCGTTGGCGGTATTCGCCGCGCGCAGCCCGTTCGCCCCTGTCTGTGCAGCGCGGGCGTTGGTGCCATTGCGGTTCAGGCCGACAGTGGTGATGCCGCTCACCGTCGAATCTTGATTGTAGCGCGAATAGACGCCGTCGATGATGATTTCAGTGTGGTCGGTGGGCTGCCACTGGGCAGTCAGCGTCGCGCCGATTCGTTCATAGGAAAGCTCCTGCCGCGTGATTGAGGGGAGCGCCGGAATAATCGTGGTTGGCGTTACCAGCGCATAGGCGGCCGGATCGGAACCAAAGGTCGCGCCTGTCCCCGCCGTTGATGGACGGGCAAAACCAAAGGTCAAGGGCGTCACGCCATTCAACTGCGAATTGCGATAAGTATATTCGAACTGGCCGGGATTGCGCCGATAGGCATCAATCAGCTGCTCTTGCCGCTGATAGGCGAACGTACCCAGGATGCCGAAATTGTCGGTGATGTGCTGCGATACCAGCGCGGTCAGGCGCGGGTTGAAGCTATTGCCGTTCTCGCGATATTCTGTCTCGCCACCAAATGCATAGCGGTTCTTCTTGTTCGCGAGCGGACGCCCCGTGTTCAGATCGATGATCGCGCCGAGCGAGCCTTCATCATTCGATGCAGCGGTTGATTTGGTGACGGTGATCCCGCCGAACAGTTCCGAGGCAAAGGTGTTGAAATCGAACCCGCGCGACCGGTTGGCGCCTGAATCGGACTGGTTGCCGCCCGAAATACTCAGCGCGTCGGCACCGTTCAGCCGCACCTGCTGGAAATCGCCGCCGAGGCCGCGCACGGTAATCGTGCGGCCTTCGCCGTTGTCGCGGTCGATCGACACGCCGGGCAGGCGCTGGATTGATTCGGCCAAGTTTGCATCGGGAAAGTTAGCGATATCCTCCGCCGTAATCGCATCGATGATCTGGTTCGACAGTCGCTTTTTGCTTAGCGCGTCTTCCAGTGATTTGCGGAAACCGGTGACAACGATGTCCTTATCCGTTGCTTCGGCAGCATCGGCTGCCGTCGCATCGGCGGTTTGTGGCGTGCCCGATCCCGTGGTCGGCGTGATCTCGCTGATTGTGGCGATTTTCGCGGTCAAAGGCGCGGTTTGCTGCGCCGATGCGGGGGTAGCGATCGCCATGCTGGCGATGGCAAGGCTCAACGTGGAACCCGAAAGAAACAGTTGTGGTGCCTTGGTGATCATAAAACCCTCCCCCTTGTCGGCGATTTAACATCGCTCCTGACCGTATTGACACCGGTATCAATAAGACAAGTGCATTTCAAGAGGCATGTGAGCGACGTCAGTTTCAAGCGGGGATGCGGCTTCAGAAGCTGATCGAGTTCGATGCAATTAATGCGGTCTGTAGAAAACGAACGCGTTGCGCAAAGAAACCCGCCGGATTTGTAAGGGTTTCCAACGCAGAGGAATACGCCCTCCCTCACACAAACCATTCGACTTCGCTGGCGAGCAGAGCGACAGCTCGGGTCATGAGGAGTCGCGGTTGAGAGCGACGCAGCGCCCCGCCGATGGGATCGGCCGGGGCTGAGGCTGGTGGGGGCGGCACGGTGCCGCTCATCCGAGAACGGAAAGAACCATCATGCCCAAACTCAACGACACGCAGCTGATCCTTTTGTCTGCCGCCGCCAGGCTTTCGTCGGGCAGCCTAATGCCTGTGCCCGACAGTATTGCGGGCGCAGGCGACCGTGCCGCCAAAGCGATCACCGCGCTGGTGAAGCAGGGGTTGGTGGAGGAACGCGAGACCAACGATGCCGCCAGCGTCCACCGCAATGACGGTGATGTCCGCTACGGTGTGTTCATCACCGAGGCGGGCCTCGGGGTGATCGACACCGGGCGAGATGTGGAGGTGGAAGAACCCGCCGCGGCGACCGCAAAACCTGTGCGTCAATCAAAGAGTGCTACCCTGATCGCGCTGCTCGAACGGAATGACGGTGCAACCATGGCCGACCTGATCGGTGCCACCGACTGGCTGCCCCACACGACGCGGGCAGCGCTGACGGGCTTGCGCAAGAAGGGCCACGTCATCGAGCGCGGCAAGCGCGGGGACGAGACCTTCTACCGCATTGCGGCGACCGCCTGATCATGGCGAGCGTTGATGATCAACTGGCTGGGCTGGCGACACTGTCGTCAGCCCAGCTGAAGGAAGAATGGTCCAGGCTGACGAAGGCGCCGGTACCAAGGATCAGCCCGAAGATGATGCGACTGGCGCTCGCCTGGGAGGTGCAGGCAAAGGCCTATGGTGGCTTTGGCCGGGAGACGGTGCGCAAGCTTGACCAGCTGGCAGCGGCCAGGACCAGAACTAGCGCCGCACAGCCGGGGATGCGGCTGGTCCGCGAATGGAACGGCAAGGCCCATGTCGTGATTGTGGGGGAGGACAAGGTCATCCGCTGGAACGATCAGGAGTGGCGGTCACTGAGCGAGGTGGCCAAGGCCATAACCGGCACGCACCGGTCGGGGCCTGCGTTCTTCGGATTGAAGAAGAGGGCCGCCGCATGAAGACGGTTCGCTGTGCCATCTATACCAGGAAGTCGAGCGAGGAGGGGCTGGATCAGGCGTTCAACAGCCTTGATGCGCAGCGCGAGGCGTGTGCCGCCTATATCCTCAGCCAGGCCAGCGAAGGCTGGACAGCACTTCCCGATATTTATGACGATGGCGGCCTGTCGGGCGGCACGCTTGACCGACCCGCCCTGCAACGGCTGCTGTCAGAGGTGGCCGCGGGGCGGGTCGACATCATCGTAGTCTACAAGGTCGACCGGCTGACAAGATCGCTGCTCGACTTCTCCAAACTGGTTGAAGCGCTGGACAAGGCAGGCACATCCTTTGTGTCGGTCACCCAGTCGTTCAACACCACCACCAGCATGGGGCGCCTTACCCTCAACATGCTGCTGAGCTTCGCGCAGTTCGAGCGCGAGGTCACAGCCGAACGTATCCGCGACAAAATCGCAGCGTCGAAGGCCAAGGGCATGTGGATGGGGGGTAACCCGCCGCTTGGCTATGCGCCTGATGGGCGCAGCCTGGAGATCATCGAGGCGCATGCCGCGATCGTGCGCGATATCTTCGATCGCTACCTCAGGGTCGGGAATGTCAGGGCCGTTGCCGAAGAGCTGGCGGGGGAGGGAATAGGCTCACCGGTCAAGACAACGATCACCGGACGGCAGTTCGGTGGACTGCCGTTCACGCGTGGCCAGCTCTACGGCATTCTCAAATGCCCGACCTATGTCGGCGAGGTTCATCACCGCGATCAGATCTATCCGGGGTTGCACAAGCCCATCATCGACCGCGACATCTGGGAAGCAACGCAGGCCAAACTGGCTGACAACCTGCAAGGCCACCGCAGCGGTGCCCGGGCGGATCGCCCCAGCCTGCTGTCTGGCAAGATCGTCGATGCGAACGGCGCGGCGCTGGTGCCATCCCATGCCAGCAAGGGCAAGATCCGTTACCGCTATTACGTCACCCGCGACCTCCAGCACGGCGACGCTACAACCGGCATGCGGATACCAGCGCCGGAGATTGAGCTGGCGGTGCGCGGGGCCGTCGCTTCGCTGTTTGACGACGGGCTGGCGCTGGCTGCAACCGCTGGCTTGCGGGTGTCGCCCTCGGATATGGGCACGCTCGTCAGGCGATGTGCGGAGATCGACGCGCGCGGCCGGGCAATGATTCAGGACATCGTGCGGCAGGTCTGTATCTATGATGGCCGGATCGACATCCTGTGCTCGACTGACGCCATCGCCGAAGCGCTCAAGGTCGAGCGCGAGGATAACGCGCCCGAGACAATCTCGATCCAGTCGGCGGTCCGGCTGACGCGGTCGGGCAGGGCGATGCGGTTGATCCAGGATAACGGCGCAGCCGTTGCCGCAACCCCCAATACATCGCTCATCAAACTGCTGATCAGGGCGCGGCGGTGGTGGGCCAGGCTCCAGGTTGGCGACGTCGACATCAAGACGCTCAGCGAGGTTGAGGGTGTGGCTCCGGCTTACATCACCCGCGTACTCCGGCTCGCGTTTCTGGCGCCTGCCGTTGTGGATGGAATACTCACAGGCACCTTGTTGCCCGAGGTTGATGGTACTGCGCTCACGTCGACGGGGGCGATCTCACCAGCTGGAGCGATCAGGTTAGGCAAATGCTCCCGGCAGCGCGAGGTTGAGTCGGGTGGATTGCAGTCGGTCCGCTTTCCGGCTCTCAGCTGCAAAATCAGACTTTGGTTCACGAGTCGCTTTCTAGCTGCTTTGCACCTCGTTATCGGTCGTTCGCCTCCTCCTCGCTTATCCTGAAAGCCGCCATCCGTTTATGTGCTCACATTCGGCGGCGCGAACGACTGACTTGCGGGAGGCTTGCTCGAACGACAGCTCTAGAATTGCGAACTGAATAAGCCGACGTTTGACCGGAATTGGCTGCGCTGAGCAAAAGTCTCTGGGCTTCCTGGAACTTCGCATAACCGCTGCGACCGGCGTTGGCCCTGCCAGAGATCGACACGGAGAAGCCATACCCGCAAACGATAGCTGTATAGCCGCTGGCACTGGCGTTCTTCGATGCCGCGCACACTATGCCCGGGTTGCGAGCGGCACGCGCGAATCTCGAATCTGTATGTTACAATCGGTCACTGTCGGCAATGCAACCAAAGTGCGCCCGCAACTCGAGAGACTCAAGTCGCCGGTCCAAGTCGTGGCGCCGAACCGGTCGTTGCTGCCAAGCGCCATCGCGACAAACAATTCGCCCGGCGATTTCGCCCTATCGCCCCGCGTCCCAACACCTTATCTCTCTCAGCTTATGAGGGGATGCCATGGGCAGCGGTTCCGAAGGGATACCTGACGAGGTCCGGGGATGGATGAAAGGAGTTGCGCGCGAACGCGGTCCCGTGCCCAAAACAGACCAGATGTTTCGGCGCGGACGAGAGTATCACGAGTGCGCCCTGCGTTGCCTTGAGCTGCGGGACGGACACGGCTTCCTCTTTCAGCCAAGCCTCGTCCTTCTCGCGTTCGGCGTCGAAATCTATCTTAAGGGCCTACTTGCAATCGAAGGGAAGGATCCCTGCCGCGGAGGCCATGACCTCACCAAAATCTACGAGAGCCTTGAGGGAGAGCCACGGGCCAAGATTGCTGACCGTTATCGCCAACGCCACCACGGTCAGGACCTTCTCGGCGATTTACCGTCCTTTTCCAAACTCTTCGTGCAAGTTCGGTATGCCTATGAGTTGGAAAGCGCGCATGAGGCCGACATTTCGGGCGTCGCTCAATTGGCGTCGTCGCTCTACGACACGTGGACCGAATTGCAGCCAAGCCTGATTCAAATGGGGATCGTCCATGACCGGATCACGGCACTGAACCAAGGCACCCCGATTTTCGCGAGCAAGACATGTACTTGAGCAATCTGTTGCCAAAACCCGTTGCGGATGCACGATTCGTCGGCGGCCCCGATTCAAGCCTTGTAGAGAGGAAGAGCATGCTATGAGAGTAGACTTGCGAGGGGAGAGTCACGTGCTTCGTTCTATTGTGTGTATCGGCCTTCTCGCCGGCGTTGGCGCTCCGCGCTAACATGAAATCATTCCCCGTGTTTCAACAGCTCGACGTCAATGGATATGGGCTATACCCTGGCCCAACCGGCGGCACGCCCGGATTGCACATCGACTTTCGGCCCGGTCTGACGCTCGTCGTCGGCGCGAATGGGTTGGGGAGGTGCTGTCAGTCTTGTGCGAACCCGTCTCTCGACGATGCAGATCGGGCTTTGAGCGCGACGCTTAGCTGGCGAGTGATTGCCACTCGACCAGTGCGGCTGAACGGCGTTCCTTGAAGGTTTGGCGATCGACGACGTGGCGTTCAAGGTTGAAGTGATTATGGACGTTGGCGTGGACCGAGGCGAACTTTTGCAACGTCTTCATTCGCCTGAACCGGAGCATCGCGCGCTCCCTTCGTCGGAAGGGAAGGTGACTGTTCTCGACCCGATTGTTCGTCCATCGGCCAATCTCGCGACGATCCAGATTTCCCAATTCGCGCATGGCTGCGGAGTAGGATTTGAGCCCGTCTGTGACGATAGCGTCGGCCTGGCCGTGCCGCTTCAGCGCCTTCTTCATGAAGGTGAGAGCTGCTGATTTATCTCGCTTTTTCGTAACGTAGCTCTCGAGGATTTCTCCTTCGTGATCGACGGCGCGCCAGAGGTATACCATCTCGCCATTCAGCTTCACGTACATTTCGTCGAGATGCCAACGCCAGTGGCGAAACCCGCGCATCCGACTGATCCGTTGCTGCCGAATGTCGCCAGCGAACATTGGACCAAATCGGTTCCACCACATCCGCACGGTTTCATGACAGAGGTCGATTCCGCGCTCGAAGAGCAGGTCCTCGACATTTCGCAGGGACAACGGGAACCGCACATACATCAGCACCACCAGACGGATCACCTCGGGCGAAGAGTTGAAACAGCGGAACGGGGACGGAGGTTTGGCTCTCGATTTGCGGCTCATTCGCGTCCGCTATCAGCACCAGTCACCGACTGCCACATTGGTCTGACAATGCCCCGCGCTGCTAGGTTAACGTCGCCGCGAGGCGACGGGCAACAGCGACGGTCGCCATCGCGCCCCGCATGCCATCGTTCGAAAAGGCGATCACTGCTTTGCCGATTGCTGGCGCGATAGCGCAATAGGCGTGGTTAAGCGTGTTCGTGCCTTCATGGCCCAGCATAGTGCCTTTCGCCCATGGTCTATCGCGAACCACGACCCAGCCTAAAGCATAGTCTGGCGATCCGGAGCCGAAGGGCGTCGTCAGCGTCCGAACTGTCTCGCGCGACAGGAAGCCGTCACCTTCGTTCAAAATCATTCGAACGAAGCGCGCGTAATCTTGCAGAGACATATGTACAGTGCCGGCCGGGCCAATGACCGCGGGATTGTCACTATCGCTGCAGTGGGGATCTATCGGCAGGGGAATGTTATCAATGTTGCGGTGCGGCCACGGGACATGGCCATGCGCGGCGCCGAAGCCAGCGGACGTTACCCCAAGCGGCGCGAACAACTCGCGACGCATTACACTTTCCCAGCTTTCTGCTGCAATCGCTTCGATGGCAGCCCCGACGATGATGTAATCGAGGTTGGAATATTCCAGGCTGCCTTCTTGGTGAGCCGGTGGCCGCTCGACGACGCGCTTAACAAGATCACGCCGTTGCTTGCGAAGGTCGGTCTTGTCGCGCTGCGCCATTCGAAGCCAATCGTCGGTCAACCACGAACTGTCGGACATGCCAGCGCGATGCATCAGTAACGACCTTATTGTGGCTGAATTCCAGCTGGGATGGACGGCGATGTCGGGAAAAAGCTCTTGTATCGTCGAGCGCCATTGTGCCCTGCCTTGCTCAACAAGACGCCCGTAAAGCGCTGCGGTCATGGCTTTGGTGCACGATCCCAGATGCCACACGTCGTCGAGCGCAGCTTGATCGTTCGCACCAAACCGGCGAACGCCGCGTACGCCCGACCATTCGAGCCCTTCTCGCGTGACAATTGCCGCTGCGAGTGCAGGCGGCGCATGTTCGCGAAATGCCGCATCAAGCGCTCGGTCTCGGTGATCTCCGCTCTTGGCGATAGCCGGTCTCGCGAACGCGGCAAGCGTTAGAGTAGCCAATACCTCACGGCGATGGATCATGGTGGTTCTCCCTCGGGGCCAACCTCGATTCAGGCTGTGCCAACAATTTGGTGATCGACAGAAATCGATTTCGGATCATGTTTGCACTCGGCAAAAGGCACTGCAGGATCGTGCGCTGTCCACTCTCGGGATTTCCATTTGATATCGAAGGTTCGTCGTTGAACAACGTTGCGGCTTAAGCCGAGCTGCGCCGCCCGGCTGAATGGCGCTTAGCTTGGTCCGGAATGACCGCCGCACTCTATCGGCCAATTGCGCGAGCGCAGGCAGCGCGCAATCAACGCCGCCGCGCCGCCGCCGAGTTCCTGCACTGCCAGCGTTTCGAAACTGCCAGTCGACAGATCCGGCCCAAGCGCGAAGGCGCGACGCAACAGCTTTTCCATCGCACTTCGGCCCGCTATCCGCTCTGCTGCGTCAAGGAGCAGGGGGACGCGCTGGTAACGATTGACAAAGCCGCGCCGCTCGTCAGCGGCGGTCTCAGCAATCGGCACCCCCTGGCCCGCTGCCGCCACCTCCCGCCGATAGCGTTCGAGCAGCGCGCTTTGGACCGCTTCGCCCTCACTGTCGCGTGTCCGCACCAGCGCGAGATATTCGGCAATGCCTTCGTTGAGCCAGTCATTGTCGGCGCCGACCGCGCGCGACCAGAAATGGGCAACCTCGTGACGGATGTTGAGGGCAAGCGACCGATCGCCTGGCGCGTCGAGGCTCGCTTGCGGCGTTACGATCACCGGCAGCCGCGCATAGGAGAGCGGGCCCGTGCGCGGCGCGAAAACGAGCTCCGGGTTCGATTGCGCGCCCGACGGGCCGAGCAACTTGGTGAGCCAGTTGGCCATGGCCGTCGCTTCGCGGCCCAGAGCGAACGCGGTCGCCTGCGCCGCAGCGGAGGCGCTGTCTGAAATCAGAACGCGGGTGCCGTCGCGATCGGGCCCCGCAATGAAGCGCGGCGAGCCGACCAACACCACCTCAGCGGGATCGCTGCTTTCGATCACAAGCCTTGCAGGCGTTCCCGCCACGCGCCCATTGCTGACATAAGTCCAGCCGCTGGGCAGCCGGGTGTGCAGTCGCCAAGCGCGCCGCTTTTCATCGGCCGTCAACGGATACCAGGCACCGTAATAGGACAGCTCGATATAGTCGGGCGAAACTTGGTTTCGACCGTCCGGGTGCAGCAGGCCGGGCCCGGAATAGCGCAGTTCCAGCGTCTTGCGCGGACAGGGGAGATCGATGGCGCGCGCTGCCGAGATGAAGATACGCCCGGCGCCGGGTGGGTCCAGTACGGGCGACACCGTCCGTCCGTCGACGCTTGCGCGCTCCACGGTCAGTCCTCGGTTCAGCCACAGCCGGGTGGTCGCCCCGGTGCAAGCCAGCCCGCGAAGCTTGGCGACCACGCTGATCCGGCTGGTTGCCGGAGCAGGATGGACATAAAGGTCGAGTTCGGGCGGTTTGGCCGACGCCGCACCCGAGGCGAGCAATGCCGCGAGCGCGAGAGGGAGTCGTGGACAGGTCATGGGTCTGCGCCGATGGCCATCGTCGCGCCCCTGCTTTCTGTTCATGCTACCATCGTTCATCGTCCACTCCCCTTTGGCTGCCCCTCGGCACATCCGTGCAAAGAAATAGCCGCCCATTCAGATGCGCGTCCCGCAGCTCGCTCGATTTTGGCTGTCTCTCCGACGTTTCAGGTTGCCCCCACCGTCTGGTGGCCGTTGAACAACGATGCCGGATCATATCGCCGCTTCGTCTCGAGCAGGCGTTGATAATGGGGCCCCCAATATCGGGATCGCCAATTTGCCTCGAAATAATTGGCTTCTGAGACATAGGCGCCGGCGCCGGGTGCAAGTTTTTCGAACGGCATCATTGCGCGCCTGACCGCAGCGGCTTCGCGCCGGCCGACGTCCGCATTGGGCTCGTGCCCCGGAATGCCCGGCCATGCCGGCGGTGCGTCCGCAGCACAAATCAGCAAGGCAAAGGCATCAAGCACATGCGGGTTGGTGGAGGTCGCGCGCGTCCTCGACAAGGCGTCGGGCGAACCACCCGCAAGGCCCTTGTTGACGTGCAACGCGATCGGCCACTGGCTCGATCCAGCGATCAGCGCCTCCACCAGCGCCGCCTGCCGCTCGGGGTCGAGCAACGCCTTCGGCAGCCAGGCCGATTCATTGGCGTTCAGAACCTGTCCTGCCTCACCAAGATTTGCCTTCCAAAACACGTTTGAGGCAGGGGTGCCGGGCCTGTCGTCCTGCAGCACGGCATCGGGCACTGTCCGCAGATAGTCCGGGTCCCAGAAACGATTGCCCGGTATTGCAAGAAAGCGCGCCGGGGCCGATAGGTGGAAATCGCCGGGGCGGGCCGCAATCCATTCCAGAAAGGGTTGCCAGGCCGCGCGCGCTTGGCTCTCGGTCAGCCCCTGAAACATCATCGAAATTGCCAGGCGGCGATTGGGCTCGACCCTGATTATCTCTCCCCAATTGGGATTGAAGAGGCGGTCGGCATAGTGCTGCACAAAGCGGCTGACCAAGTGCTGCCACGCACTGTCAGACGCGGCCTGCACATCGAACAACACGGCACCGATCGTCGGCGGCAATTCATGTGTGCGCAGGGTAAGCCGCGTGACAACGCCAAAAGTGCCGCCGCCACCCCCTTTTAGGGCGAAGAAAAGGTCGGGGTGCTGAACGTCGTTGACGATGCGAACGCGCCCGTCGGCTGTGACAATTTCGGCTTCGAGCAAATTTGCTGCGCCCGTGCCGAACTGTTTCGAGAGACTTCCGAACCCGCCGCCTTGTACGAAACCCGCGACCCCCACGGTCAGGCAGCCGCCGCCTTGGACGTATCGCCCACTCTGGGCGCAGACCGCCCGATAGACTTCTCCCCAGATGCAGCCCGCGCCCACCGATACGGCGTTTACTGGCGCGACGTTTGCCGGGCTGCCGGCAGCGACAAAGTCATCGTGCAGCGTGATTGAGCGCATCGCCCGAGTCCAGATGAGCAATGACCCGGCCCGGTTCGAATTTCCAAAATAGCTGTGGCCACCGCCCTTTATGGCAAGCGGCACGCCGCTATGCCGCGCGAAATCTACAGCCTTTGCGACGTCCGCGGCAGTTTTGGCGGCCACCGCATAGTCGCTCGCCCGCGATGTCCATGCGTCGATCCAGCCCAGAGTCTGGGTCAGCCCCGGCTCGTCGCCAAGATAATAGGGGTTTTTGAGACGGGCGAAAAGGCTGTTCGCCCCGACACCGCCTGCTTTGGCGCATGCCGCCAAGGGCGAATCGACCTTGATCAAGGCGCCTTCCAAGGACTTGCCGAGCCGTCTCCAATTTGGTCGTGGCGATAGCGACGCCGCGCACGCCGCCCGCACCGGTGGCAAGGCACCCAAAGCCGTCAGCGCGACCCCGCGAAGCAATGCACGGCGCTCGACCAAAAATGGAGAATACCTGTTGTTCAAATTAAAATCCCCGTCTCCTGTAATATTTACAGACTCACAAAAATCTCGGTGTATGAGCATTTATATTGCAGGTTAGAATGTAGCATCATGTATCAAAAATTATTTAGATAATTGTGATATTTTGTTTAACGATACTTGTGCAATCCAGTTTTCTATTTCGTCATCAGCGTCCATTGTCCCTGTCCAACGCAGCTTGGGCTCGACCCTCAACCTTTCGCGCGGTTGACGGATGATCGAGATGGGGAGCAAATATTCTGCAAGGCCGGACGGGAGCGGCGGCGGGGAAGCGACCTCGCCATATTCCTCGTTCTGGCCGCTGGTTTCGCCGACGGCGATTGCGCCCTGTTCGACAAGCCGATTGGCGGCGACGACGCAGGAACTGAAGCAACCGGCATCGATCAAGACATAGACCGGCCTGGCATAGGCACCAGGCACCAGCGTGATCTTGGTCGTCGGCGGTGTCCGGTCGCAGCAGGGGTCGTGGACGAGCTTGCGGTCACCGTCGGGGGCGGCCGCGATGCGATCGGCGGTTTCGTACCAATAGCCTGCAACGCTCGCGAAATCTGGGCCCATCGCTTTGAATTCGTCGGCTGTTGCGCGCGCCGCTTTGGCGACTGCTGGGGTGGCGCGAAAATATTTGCCAGCGCGCGCGCCGGGGCGGCTGTCGATTTCGGCCGTGCGTGCCGCGACCGCCGCTTCTCCCCAGAGCAGGCTGGCGAAGCGTTCGCCCCAGGTCGAGTTGCCGCCATTATTGCCGCGCAGGTCGAAAACGACAAACGGCGCGCTTCGCAGGATCGCCGGATCGCCTTCGAGCGATTTTGCGAGCGCTTCGAGCTTGGTTTCATTGCCGAAACTGCCGAGTGAGACCCATTGCCCCCCCGATGCCAGCGTGCGGACCGCAATCGGGTGCGCAATGCGCCGCAGATACGGCGCAAAACCTGAGCTGAGCGCTGACCAGGCGACGACGTTCCACGCCAATTTTTGCTCCTTGACCGCGCCTTGCTGCTCAAACGAACAGGCCGAAATCGGCGGCGGCCCGTCGTTCCGGGTGTCGAGAAACAGCCGATAGGCCTGGCGGATCCGTTCGGGTTCCTTCGACCAGTCGGCCTCGATCCCGTCGAGCCGTTTCTTGAGGAGATCGGCAATGGGAATGCCGTCGCACGCGACAATCCGTGCGCCCTCAACCGGGCCAGCGCCGGTGTCGGCAAAACCTGCGGGCCTGCGCACCACCCAGCCGCTCGCCCGTCCATCGATCAGAAAACCTGGCCACCGCACGCGAACCGGCGACAGATTGGGCCGGAAGATCGTGTGCCCATCGCGAAACGACAGCATGAACCCCCGGGTCGCCGCCAGCCAGTCGGCGTAGTTTGCTGCTGACTCTGCCCGAACTTTCGCGGTTCGATAGGCAGTCTTGACCCGCTCAGCGAAATCAGGTGTGTCGCGATCGCGCATACCGGGGTGGAAGTCGACGACCGACTGGTGGAGCCGATCGACGTCGTCGACGGCGAGTTGCCGCCATAGCGACGGGGCAGCGGAGGCGGGCAACGCAAGCCCGATCGACAGTGTGAGGGCCGCGAGAAGCCGGATCATATGATTGCCAACGGGTCGCGCAAATATTGTGCGATTTCGATAAGGTTACCGTCGGGATCGCGGATTTGCACGAACCGGCAAAAGCCGGGTGCTTCGACGACGGGACCGTTGCATTGGATGCCTCGCGCTTTCAATGTCGTGATCTGGCGGTCGAGGTCCGAAGTGCCGAGGACGATGTGGACCGTTGCGGCCTGACGCGTGCCTTGGCGGTCGCCGAAAATCGAGAGGCGGATGCTACCCGCCCTGACGGCGAGCAGCGAGATCGGCGGCGTTTCCTGGAGCACGGTCAGGCCGAGCTGATCGACATAGAATTGTCGCGCCGCGCCCAGATCGGCGACATGGAGTTCGATATGACAACCGGTCAGCATCGGGTCTTGTTCTGCCATCACTTGCTCTCCGCCTCCTTTGTATTCGATTAGCGTATCCGTGTTTCCAGAATTTCCGGTCGTCCGAAGACGACTTTGACGCCTTCTCGAACGCCTTTAGCCATGCCCAGCGCGCGGAGCAGGACGCCCCACTGGCGAAGCGCGATGCGGAATGGATTGTTGGAGTTGAGCGGCGTCACCAGCCCGTAAGCGAGTCCGCCCCCTTTGGGTTCGCCGACGAAGGTGCCGAAGAGGCGGTCGAACACGATCAACACGCCGCCAAAGTTGCAGTCGAGCCAGGCATGGTTTGAGGCATGGTGCGCGCGGTGATGCGACGGCGTATTGAACAGATACTCGATCGGATGCCAAAGCTTGCCGACGGCTTCGGTGTGCAACGAGTATTGATACAGCAGATTGGCAGCGAGCAGACCGCCCACCATCTCCGGCGGAAAGCCAATCAGGATCAATGGCAGGAAGATGACCCAGCCACCGGACAATGCGTTGGTCCAGCCGAGGCGGACAGCAGCAGGCAATGTCATTTCATTGGCGCTGTGATGGACCGCATGGCTCGCCCAGAGCAGATTGACGGTGTGGCTCCAGCGGTGGAACCAATAATAGGCGAACTCGACGCCGACAAAGCACGCCACCCAGACGCGCCAGTCATCGGCGGGCAGGGAAAGTGGTGCGATTGCTGCCGTTGCAACAAAAGCACCGGCGACAACGGCTGTGTTCAACGGCTTGAGGAGCGAGCCGATCGCGGCAACGCCAATGGAGCCAGCGCTTGCCCGCAGATCATATCCCTTTCGCGCACTCTGCGTCCGCCAGATCCATTCAAGCACCGCGAGCGCGAGCAGGATTCCCAGGATCCAAGGTTGGCGCGTGAGCAGTTCGGACATCGGATCAGCCCTTCGACGACCGCACGGCCGCCACGGCGGCATCGCGTTCAGCTCGTGTCAGTATGTTGTCGCGGTTAACGTCGGCGGCATCGAACAAGACGGTCGGCGCGCCGATGAACTCGTCGCGGGTGACGCGGCCATCGCGATTGATGTCGAATTGCGTTTTCAATTCATCAAATTGCGCCCCGATCGACGTTCCTCTCAAGAAGCGGGGGATATCGCTATCGGACAGAAGACCATCACCGTTTCGGTCAAAACGCATGAAATTGGCCTTACGCCAGTCGATCAGCTCTGTACGGGTGATTGCCCCGTCCTGATTGGAATCGGCCTGATCCATCCGCGCAATCAGATCGGCGCGGGAGCCCGTCACCTGCGCGACACTTGGTGCCGGAAGGAAGGCAAAGAAGGATAACAGCACAAGTCGGCTCATTGTTTGATCCCTGATTAAAAAGAACGGTCCCGGGGCGGCATGGGTGGGGGGAGCACCCCGGGACCGTCAGACCTGCTCAGCGTGGGCAGGCTATCGTGGCACCGTTGGCGTCGGTGCATGTGGCGGTGCGCGCGACACCATTCTGGTCATAGGTGGTCGAGGCGTTATACGAGTTGCCGTTAGCAGCGTTTGTGGCGGTCGATGTTCGCGAACCATTATAGGTTCCATCGGCATTACGGGTTGCGCTGCCAGTGCTCGAAGCGCTGCCACGCGCGCCACTGGCGGCAAAGCCGCTCTGGCTGGTCGCGGAACCATCGGGGTTGACGACCGTCTGCGATGCACGGGCACCCTGCGAGCCATTCGCGCCCTTAAAGGCACCGCCGCTCGTTACGGTCTTGCCGCCATTGGCGTTCGCGGTTGTTGCGCGACCACGTGCCCAGGTGTTGCCGCCAACCGAACCAGCGGCAGCCGCCGTGCCCTTGCCGTTGCGGCCGCCGATACGTTGTGCCTCGGCAGGCGCAACACTCGCCATGATCATTCCCGCCGTTGCGGCGAGCATGCCCAGTTTTGCGAAACCATTCATAACCATCTCCGTCGTTCGTTCTGACAGGGCGGGTGCCGCCGCTGCCTGATGTCATTTACGGACGATGACGTTTCACCCTTGTGCGATCCAGCGGCCAAGTTGTTACACGATGTTACAAATGACGCTGTCGTAACAATTTGTGATGACGCGCGGCACCGGCGCCGACATGTTTGCGCCATGGCGATCTTAATGACCCAGCCTCGCATTATCGTCGTCGACGACGACGCCGAACTTCGCACGCTCCTTCACCGGTTTCTGGGCGAACATGGATTTGCAGTCAGAACCGTTGCAGATGGTAAAGCGCTGTCGCAGCAGCTGGTGCGCAATCCCGCTGATGCGATCGTGCTCGATCTGATGATGCCCGGCGAAGACGGCCTCGCGGTTTGCCGTCGGCTACGCGCCGGCGGTGATCTGACGCCGATCCTTATGCTTACGGCCAAGGGCGACCCAATGGACCGGATATTGGGTCTGGAAATGGGGGCCGATGACTATCTGGCCAAACCATTCACGCCACGGGAGCTGGTTGCAAGACTCTCGGCAATCCTGCGACGGACAGTCGGCCAAACCCGCATCGACCGCGACTCACGTCTTACATTCGGTCCCTTCATTCTCGATCTGGCTGCGATGGTCCTTGCGCGCGACGGTGTGCCGGTCGCCTTGTCGTCGCGGGAGTTTGCAATCCTGAGCGCGCTTGCCGCAAGTGCCGGACGCCCGCTCAGCCGTGCCCAGTTGATCGATCGGGCGCTGGGTCGTGATGCCGATGTTACCGACCGGGCAATCGACGTCCAGATTGTTCGGCTGCGCAAAGCGCTGGGTGACGATCCCGCAGATCCGGCCTGGATCAAGACGGTCTGGGGCGTTGGCTACATGCTGACTGGCGCGGAGCTATGCTGAAGTCACTTCGGGGACGAAATATCGTCCTGATGGCAACCATGCTGCTGCTCGGCCAGCTGCTGACAACAATCCTGATTTCGCTGTTGGTGATCAGCCCGCAAGCGAACCGTGTTGGCGGAATCGTCGCCAATAATGTCCGTATGGTCGGCGCAACGCTCGATGCTTTACCCGCAGAAGAGCGCAATCGGTTCATTGCAAGGATCAACGCATCGGGCACGTTCCGCATCCAGCCCGGCTATGGCGAGCCGCCGGGCGCCGACGGCCGCCCCTCGATTATCGAAACGACGGTGTTGCGGGCACTTGCATTAGACTTGAAGCAACAGGATGACATGGTCTGGCGCGGCGGGGGCACGACGCAGCTCTGGGTGCGTTTGCGGCTAGGTAAACAGGGCTATTACTGGCTTTCGGTCGCGCCGTCGCCCGGTTGGACCCCTAACGGGGCCTTGATTGGATCAGTAGCACTCGCCCTAGCATTGTCGCTCGCCGCTGGCCTGGCATTGCAGAGGCGGATCAACCGCCCTCTAACAGCGCTCGCTGTAGCGGTTGATGCCATGCCCGATACGCGGCTGGTTGAGGACTTGAAGACGAACTCCCCGGTCGAAATCGCCGAGTTGGCGCGGTCGTTCGAAGCGATGGCAACGAGGCTCGCTTCACAAGACGCAAATCGCACATTGATGTTAGCGGGCATAAGTCATGATCTGAAGACGCCGCTTGCAAAGATCAGGCTTGCACTCGCCCTCGATCCGCCGCGCGAAGACGATACGACTGCCATGCTGGAGCGGCAATTAGATCGCATGCAGTCGATGTTGGCGCAGTTTCTCGATTTCGGGCGCGGCGTGGATGGCGAATGTATCGACTATGTCCATGTTCGGTCTGCTGTTCAGGCTGCAATTGCCGTTACCGAAGCCGATGTCACCGTAACCGGCCCCGCCGCGATTAATCGGCTATACGTTATGGTCAGACGACAAAGCTTCGAACGCGCGTTGATCAACCTGATCCGCAACGCCTTCGATCATGGCGAACCCCCCGTTTCGATCGATCTCAAAGCAAATGCAGACAATGTTGAAATCAGTGTACGAGACAACGGCTGGGGCATTCAAAACGAAATGCTGCCGTTCGTGATCGACCCTTTTGTGCGCGGCAATCCGTCTCGGCCGAGCGACGGAGGAACGGGCCTCGGCCTCGCGATTGTCGCGCGTTTTGCCCGCGAACACGGCGGCGGCCTAGAATTGGTCAACCACGAAGAAGGTGGCTTAGCCGCCATTCTCCGGCTGCCAATTGCCGATCACTAGTGCGCTGAGTGTGAGTGCTATGAAAGCAACAGCGCAGTCGTTTCCGATCGGGTTACTGGCAAAGCCTGCCTTGTCATGTTCGCAGTTGTCAGGGTTGCACCTTTGCAAGTTGGCGAATGGCGTCGGTTATTTCGTTGCGTATTGTCGAGCGTCCTGGCTCTTCTGGAATTGCCCGCATCATCGCTTTCGCGCCAGCCAGCATAGCCAATATGGCCCATCCTTTACCGCTAACGCCTGGAATAGCCTCAATGGCTTCTACCGTTGCCCGGCTAGCGTCGACAAAAATCGCACTGGCCGACGCCGGTTGGCGATGCAGTTCGCTTGCCAGGGCTGCTGTAGCGCAACCGCCTGCCACATTGGCAATCCGGGCGTCATCGAGGTAGCGCGCCGCCAGAGTCCCCGCATCGTTTGTCGCCAGCGCGGCGGTGGCCAGTCTGGCGAAATTGACCGGGCTTTGTTGCAACGCTTTTGCAAGCGCCGCGTCGAGCAATGCCTGCTTGTCCGCGAAGTGCGCGTAAAAGCCGCCATGGGTAAGGCCGACAGCGGCCATGACATCGGCGACGCCAAAGCCATCGAACCCCTTTTCCCGGAGCAGTTCGGATGCCGCTTTGATGATGGTTTCGCGCGTCTCCGCACGGTGCTCCTTGGAGTATCTTGCCATGTTTTGCTGTCGTTTCGCTATCGGGATCAGGTCTTCAAATTGGTCGTTGACTCATTATATGATGAATATCATATAAAGGCAATCGACTCTGAGGGAAGGTTGCGATGACACTGATAAATGCGGGATTGATCGCGCTTGTGTCTGATATTCTGATGCCGATCACGCTTGTCACCATTTGGTTGGTCGTGGCGCGTGACCAGCCAAAGCAAACCACAAAACTTTGGGCCGGATTGGTGCTGATCGGTGCGGCGACGCTGGCTGCGGCCACGGCCTGGTATCCCCCGTTGGCGGCGATCCGTTTGGAACCGGCGCCGGGCGCGCAGGTTGCGGTGGTGCCGTTTCTGGCTTTCGGTCTTCCATCCATTTTGCTCAGCCTGCCCGCCACAAGGCCGTTTCTGGCAAGGATCGATCCATTATCAGCTGCGCGTATCGGGATCTGGCGCGCCGTATACGGGTCGGTGCTGCTGGCGATGGGGTTGGCTGGTGGTCTGCCTGAGGGCTTCTATCGAAGTGTTGCTACCGGCGACATCGCGGTTGGATTGTGGGCACTATGGATTGTAACACGGTCAAATCGGGTAAGCGACCACCACTTACTTGCTTGGAATGTCGCAGGATTGATCGACTTGCTGCATGTCATTCCTTTGGCGATCACAATATTACGGCCATTTATCATCGCCAACCCCGACGTGCCGACACTCAATCTGCTTCCGCTCGCCGGGGTACCACTGTTCATTGCGCTACATATTGTCACAATTCGGAATTTGGCGATTTCAGAACGGGTGGTTCCGGCTTGAGCAGTAGTAAATCGAATTAGATGATTTCATATCATGTTGTCGATTAGTGTATACTGACAACTATCCGAATATGAATAATTTATGGAACTTGCCAACAAATATTCAGATAACGTTGCGACTATAATTCGCGTACTGAATTATTCGAGGGTGTCGATTTGATCGAGCCCGATCCGCTCTTTACTCGGCCGGGCATCTGGTTCGCTCGGCTAATTCGGAAAGGACACAAGATGACAAAGCGATTTTGGCTTTATGGCGGGCTAGCAGTGGTTGCGATTCCGGTTTTGCCGCTCATTTTGCTGCCGTCAAAGGCGCATGTCGAAAGGTCGATCCTAGTCTCTGCATCGCCATCAACCGTATTCGCTGTTGTTCGGTCACAACGCGGATTCGATCGGTTCAATCCATTCAAGATCGAGGACCCAAGTTTGAAGACCGAGTTCACTGGTCCGGATTTCGGGCCGGGGGCAACCATGTCGTGGCGCGGTAAGGCCGGTGAAGGCAAGCAGACGGTGTTGCGCGAAACACGCAACCGCTCCGTCGTCATGCAGCTCGATCTGGGCGTTCAGGGCCGTCCACTTCAGACATTTCGGCTGAGCGAGGCATTGGGTGGAACACGCGTGACCTGGGCCCTCGATGCCGACTTGGGCATGAATCCGGTCGCTCGTGTCTTTGGGCTTCAGCTCGATCGCATGCTGGGGCCGACTTATGAAACGGGATTGGCACGCCTCAAAAGGGTCGCTGAGAACCGGGGCTGAGACGAACTCGTTCAAAAGAATGGATGAGATTGACAATGCAGTACATGATTTTGATCTATGATGAAGATGGCGGTTTTGCGTCGATGACGGACGCGGAACGCGGTGCCATGTATGGTGCTTATCGGGCCTATAATGCGGCGTTGGAAAAAGCTGGAATCTTGCGAGGGCTGAACTGGCTGCAAGGCTCGGCGACCGCGACCAGCCTGTCGGTGCGTGATGGTGAGACGACTGTCCTTGACGGGCCGTTCGTGCAGACCAAGGAAGCACTGGGTGGCTATTATGTTATCGAAGTGGATGATCTGGACACGGCAATTAACTGGGCCAAGCAATGTCCCGGGGCTGCTTATGGCGACGTCGAAATCCGCCCGGTAATTGGCACTGTCTAATTGCTTGCTCATCCTCAGGTCCGGCATACCCTAACCAAATGCCGTTTGAGCGCTCGCCCTCGGTTTGATCCTGCCAGGTCATCGGGCATTATCAGCGCATATTCTCTGTCTGCATCGACGCGAATGTCGGAGACAGCCGCGAGCCGCCCCTCGCCGAACTCTTTGTTGGCGAACGGCAACGGTGCGAGGATGAGTCCGGTTCCGGCACAGGCCGCTTCCAAAGCGGCGGCATATGAACCGTAAGGAACGGTGCGGGGAACGATCGCGTCAGGGAGCGCAAGCGCGTGCCACACCGCCTGCCAGCCGTCATCCGCCGCACTTGGGCTCAGCAACGTTTGGGCCGCCCACCAAGTACCATCATGCGGTCGTGCGCTAGCCGCGACCTCGGGATGCGCTGCGATTCGCAAAGCAACGGCGAGCAGTGGCGTTAGCGTGACATCGGTCTCCTCGATCGCCCCCAGCCGAATAGCGGCAATCGGCGTCGGGCCAAAGAGCTCGCGCTTTGCATCTGATACATCCAAGCGGACGTTGTTTGCATCGCACCACGCCAGAAAAGGCCGGCCCAGCAGAAATTCCCGCGCGAACAGGGGGGGCGCGCTCAGCGTGATGGGTGCCTCAAGCGCCGATTGCGTTGCGGTGGCGCAGGCGTTTAGCAGGTCGCGCATCGGGCGCCTGATTTGTCGCGCAAATGTCTCGCCGATCTTCGTCAGCGCAAGGCGACCGGCCTGGCGTTCAAACAGAATAACGCCCAGCCGCGCTTCCAGCAGGCCGATTTGATAGCGCACGGCAGACGCTGTCACTGATAAGGCAAGTGCAGCACCGGCAAAGCTCGAAAGACGCGCGCAGGCTTCGAATGCACGCAATTGGCTCCATGACAGACCGGGATCGACCTGGGCGGTTTGAGATGCATCACTGGCCATGGCCGCGCTTACCACAAATTCTGCTTGCGCGGCACAAAGATGATTGGCGCGACGTTGCGCCGGATCGGGCGCAAAAGAAGCCATCAAAAGGACAGCACCATGATCAACCTCGAATATCCCTGGGCCCGGCTTGCCCTCATCCTCAACGGACTCGGTATGGTCATGCTCTATCCGATCAACATGCTCGTTATAGAGCGCCCGGGCTGGATCTGGAGTTTTCCAAGCCGGAACATGGCGATGGAGCATATGCTGGTCGCTGTTTACGTCACGATGGGCCTGTTCCTGATCGGATCGGCGCGAAATCCGCTAAGGGCCGTGCCGCTCATCGATTTCGTGATCATATCCGGCGCAATCCATGCAACGGCGATGCTGTTCGACGCGCTGACAATGCCTGGCCACATGGCCCACACCATGATCGGCGGCGACGTCATCGGAACCTATCTTGCGCCCGTCACCCTGGCGCTGACGCATCCGCGCAAGCTCTACCTGTTCGGACGGCAAAAGGCCGCATCGCTCAGTTGACGCGCTTTCAACGATTTTTCTGGGAGAGAAAAGATGCGTAAGATGATCGTTTTTATGGTGGCCGTCGCCGCGCTAATCCTGCCGCAGGCGGCCAGCGCAAAGGAAACGCCGAAGCAACTCGTTATCAAGGCCGTCGACGCCATTTTCGGCGCGCGTGATCTTGCGGCGGTCGATCGCTATCTCAGCCCCGACTATCGGCAGCACAATCCGCTGGTGCCAGACGGCCCTGCGGCGCTCAAGGCGTTGATTCAGCAGTTCAAGGCGAGCCCTACCTATAAGTATGAAAGGTTCCGGGTGATCGCCGACGGGAATCTGGTCGCGGTGCACGGTCGCTATACCGGTATCCGACCGCAGCCGCTTGTGGCGTTCGACTTGTTTCTCGTGAAGGACGGCAAGATTGTTGAGCATTGGGATGCGCTGCAGGCGGAAGGCTCGCCGAACCCCAGTGGCCGCACCATGGTTGATGGTCCAACCGAGGTAACGCTGGGCGCGCCTGTGGAAAAGAACCGCGCGCTCGTCAGCGCGGCGATGGAAACGATCATGATCCAGAATGACTTTGCGCGGCTCGGCGACTTCTTCGATCTCACCCGCTATGTCCAGCACAACAGCCAGTTCCCGGACGGCGCGACCACTTTGGTCGGCGGGCTGAAACAGCTGAAGGCGGCGGGTCGGCCATTGATCTACAAAAAAGTGCACCGTGTGGTCGCAGAAGGTGATTTTGTTCTGACCCAGTCCGAAGCCAGCTTCGGCGGTGCGCCTTTCAACATCATTGATTTGTTCCAGGTTGCCAACGGCAAACTGGTTGAACATTGGGATGTCTTGCAGCAATTTCCCGCGAAACCGGTCAACACAAATAGCCCATTCTGAAGAAGCGCTGGGACCCGTCGTTAACGAGCGGATTGCCCTGTATGGTTGCGCGGCCTTGGACGGGGGCAGACTTGCCTGTCCCCGACCAAACTCCATCAACAAATCGCCGGAATGGGATAACGCACGGTCTCGCTAAAACGCGAAGGACAAGCCTGCCGATCCGAAGGTCTGGCGCGAAGGCAGGTTGACCGTTGTGCCGACAGAGGCCGAAAGCGAAAGCGCCTTCGACAGCGCCAAGATGGTTATACCGCTCAGCTCGCCCCATTGTTCGGACCCGGCGGCGATCTGAGGTTGCTGAAGGAAGGTGCCACCGCGCCGGTTCGAAAACTGCGCGGCCGCAGCGTTACTTGCCGCGACAAAGGTGGCTGCGCCACCGACCGAGAAACTGTCCGAAATTTTGTACGACAGGTCGATGCCTCCGGTGAAGGTAACACCTGAGTCCGTCTTGGCCGCGCTTCCATTCAGGGCGACCGTCCAGGGCCGTACGGGCGTTTCGGCCTGCGCTGGGGCAACCACACCACCTGCCAAAACTGCAATTACGACCTTCTTGAGGATCATTGTTACGCACTCCCTGACCTGCTCCCCAGATTGTCCGCGATTATAAGTTAGCCCTGTTCATGTTTTGGGCCTGTTTGGCCCGGATTGCATATTCCGATGGTGTGAGCCCGT
>NZ_NCGH01000077.1:0-1240 GCF_002281505.1 Sphingomonas sp. 28-62-20 | reverse complement strand
GAACACAGGACGGCCGTCCTCGTCCGACATCGGTTCTGAGCGGGTCTTGCCGGTGTCGTCGACAAAGGTTTTCATTTGCCGCACCGGGAAGGCGGCGGTGAGATAGGACATGAGGAACTCGCGCGGCGACAACTCGATGTCAAGGTTCGCCCGTTCTTCGACGGTCAGCGCGGCGAGCGCCCGGTTGAGCATCGCCTCGGACGTGGAGACGAGCTGGATGACGACGCTTTCGCCGCGTGCGAGATCGGCGCGGATCGCGGGGATGAGCGATGGGAGCTTCATGCCGATCAGAAGCTGGCAGAAGAACCGCTGCTTGGTGGATTCGAAGATCGAAAGTGCGGCTGCCTTGGCGCCGCTGTTGTAAGTGTCGTTTGAAAAGCTGTCGGTGACGCGGGTCGCGTCCAGCGCAGCCCGCAGGTTCGCGTGGATGATCGCCCAGGCATCGGCATAGGCGTCATAGACCTCGATCTGGTCGACGCTGAGTTTGTGTTCGAGGATGTCATACTCGACACCGGCGAAGCTCAGCGCGCGCGAGACGTAGAGCCCTTGCATTTTCAGGTCGCGCGCGATCAGCTCCAGTGCCGCGATTCCGCCACGGCGCAAGCTGTCGACGAAAGTCCGGCGATCGGCGAACGCCGTGCCCGGTCCCCACAGGCCGAGCCGCGTCGCATACGCCAGATTGTTCACGTCGGACGCGCCGGTCGCGGAGACGTAAAGGACGCGGGCGCGCGGCAGGAGGTTCTGCAGGCGGACGCCGGCGATGCCCTGGTCGGAGCCTTGTTTGGTACCGAAACTGCCTTCGCCGCCTGCGACACCGGCCATTTCGTGCGCCTCGTCGAACACAATCATGCCGTCATAGTCAACGCCGACCCATTCGAGGATCTGCTGGAGCCGCGTGCCCTTGTCGCCGCGGTTGGAGCGGAGCGTCGCATAGGTGAGGAACAGGACGCCTTCGGCTGCACCGATTGGCGTTCCGAGTTTCCACTGGTTGAGATGCTGAATGTCGAGCGCGAGACCGCCAACCGCGGTCCAGTCGCGACGCGCATCCTCGAGCAGCGTTTCGGTCTTCGAAATCCAGATGTGCTTGCGGCGGCCGCGCAGCCACTGATCGAGGATAATTGCGGCGACCTGGCGGCCTTTGCCGGCGCCGGTGCCGTCACCGAGGAAGAAGCCGGTCCGATAGGCGCTCCCAACCTCGTCGGGGGTGAGCGACAAGCCCTCCTCGACGGGTTTGAAAAGG
>NZ_NCGH01000076.1:0-1273 GCF_002281505.1 Sphingomonas sp. 28-62-20 | reverse complement strand
GGATGCGGGTGAGCATATCACCAATGGGATCGGTCAGTGCCATATCTCGTCCTTACCAGCTCGACTTCGTAACGCCGGGGATCAGGCCCTTGTTGGCCAAATCGCGCAGCTGAATACGGCAGAGGCGGAACTTGCGGTAATAAGCGCGCGGGCGACCCGTGAGCTCGCACCGGTTGCGAATGCGCGTACGATTGCCGTTGCGCGGGATTTCAGCCTGCTTCAGGCGAGCGATCAGGCGCTCGGTATCGTCGAGCGACTTGTCGTTCGCAACTGCCTTCAGCTTGGCATAGCGGCCAGCATATTTCTTGACGAGCATCTTGCGGCGCTCGTTCTTGTTGATCGAACTCTTCTTCGCCATCTTATGCCGCCTTCTTCGCGTCTGCGTCTTCGATCGGGAACGGGAAGCCGAACAGGCGGAGCAACTCGCGCCCTTCCTCGTCGGTCTTCGCCGTGGTCGTGACGATCACGTCCATGCCGCGGATCTTGTCGACCTTGTCATAGCTGATTTCCGGGAAGATCAGCTGTTCCTTCAGGCCGCAGGCATAGTTGCCGCGCCCGTCGAACGACTTGGGGTTGAGCCCACGGAAATCGCGAACGCGCGGCAGCGCGATCGTGATGAAGCGATCAAGAAACTCGTACATCCGCTCACGGCGCAGCGTGACCTTGCAGCCAATCGGCATGCCTTCACGCAGCTTGAACTGCGCGATCGACTTCTTGGCCTTGGTCACGACGGGCTTTTGCCCCGCGATCAATTCCATTTCGCCGACGGCCTGCTCGACCTTTTTCTTGTCCTGCGTCGCTTCGCCCACGCCCATGTTGAGCACGATCTTTTCGATCCGGGGCACTTCCATCGCGTTCTTGTAGCCGAACTTCTCGGTCATCGCCTTCACGACAACGTCGTCGTACATCGACTTCATCCGCGGCACATAAGCATCAGCCACTGATCGTCTCCCCGGACTTCACGGCCACACGGACCTTTTTGCCGTCCTTGATGTCAAACCGCACGCGCGATGGCTTGCCGGTCTTGGGGTCGGCAATCGCCACCTTCGACACGTGCATCGGCGCTTCGATCTTTTCCAGGCCACCTTGCGGGTTCGCCTGGCTCGGCTTCTTGTGGCGGGTCGCGATGTTCGCGCCCGACACGATGACCTTGCCGTCCTTCGGGAAAGCACGGGTCACTTCGCCCGTCTTGCCCTTGTCCTTGCCGGACAGGATGACGACGGTGTCACCCTTCTTGATCTTGGCCGCAGCCATCACAGCACCTCCGGCGCGA
>NZ_NCGH01000075.1:0-1285 GCF_002281505.1 Sphingomonas sp. 28-62-20 | reverse complement strand
CGAATGTCGTCGGTCAACCGATCGACCAGCCCGTGCTTCTTGGCGGCGGCGCGGTGGAAGAGGTTCACCAGGCCCCAGCCCAGATCTTCGATGTCACGCTCGAGCGAAGTGTTTCCCATCGTCGTGAAGAGATCGCTCCAGATCGCGGTAACGGTTTGCTCCAGGGCCTCGGTTGGCGGCGGTGCCATGCCGCCCAATTCTTCAACGCGGGGTTCGAGGTGCCCTAGCTCCATTGCCGCGAGCGCGGCTGCAAGCGATGTGGACATGATAGCGAGCCTTTCTGTCTGTGCCGGCGGCCTCTCCGCCGGATGCGCATCCTCTGGGCGCTCGCAAAGAGGTGCTGGCACCGAGGCGCAGCCGAGGGAAACCTGCGAACAAGGGGTGGTGCGGGCAGCCGTGGCACACGGCAACTCGGCCCGCCGTTCGCGGGTTGCCAGGGCCTCGCGAGCGCCCATATGCCGCATCCTCTGGCGGGGAGGTGTCGGGACTGACTGGCTCGATCCTAGCCCTCATGCGCTGCCGTTCACCCGCAACGGAGGTATCTCGAACTCCGCTGCAGCGAGATGGGATAGTACCGCCGCATAGCTGCCGAGGCCGCGCACCGTTTCGGCCGACATCATGATTTCGTCATCGTCGGACGCAGCAAAGCTCCGAATGGACGTTCCATCGAAGACCAAACGTTCGGGGCCGAACGCTCCCGGGGCGCCGCCAGCCCAACGGGCGAAGACAAGGCCATGATCGACACAGAAGGCCTCGATCGCCTCGAACCGACCCCAGGCGACCTCATGATCAGCCAGATAGAGAGGTACGCTCTGGTCAAGGTTGTCGGGTACAAATGCGGTGCCATTCCAGTCGGTGAAAGCGCCGTCGCTCTCGATTGCCGCGAGAAGAGCGGGAAAAAGGGCAGGGGACAGCGATCCGCCAATGCGGATCGCGACAGAAGCGCGATCGGCCACGATAAACTCCGTTGGAAGAGGGGAACGGTCAGCCCGCCAGCTGACGCCTGGGGATTGCGTCGAGCCATCGCGCCACCGACACGCGATCCTTGAGAGGTTTGGTGGCCTGCGCAGACTAAACGCGACTATTGCTAGGGGGCACTGCCGGCGTCCTTTAGGACTAAGGCTGGGTTGATGAGCCGGTACGACCGCGTCTTGAGCTTCGAGACACGGCATACCGTGCCAGTCATCGGATCGCGAAATAGCGGCGATTTACCCTTCGGATTGGCGATGACCATGAAACGGGTACGGTCTTCGCCATCATTGAAGCGGATCGGTTCGTCGAAGAC
>NZ_NCGH01000074.1:0-1331 GCF_002281505.1 Sphingomonas sp. 28-62-20 | reverse complement strand
TCCCGTCGCAACGCCGTGGCAGCAACGTGCGGCGTGGACAGGCTATACCACGGCACTTCAAGCGCAAGGCGCCGAAATCGACGAAATCGATATTTTTGGCCGGGAGTGTGCCGTCACATTGCCCGGACGGTCAAAGATGCCGAGCCATCTTGATGATGACCACGCACTGCGCAATTGGCACGCTCAACTGGCATCCCGGAAAGCTCGCCACTGGCGGGACGAACTCCCCATCTCTACTGAAGTCGCCGCGGACTGGGCCGAGCGTCCAGCCTTGTTGCGGGCGCTCGAGATTGTCGCCCGCCATGCACGGGCCGACAGTACGATCACGCCATGGCTAACCGTCCCGTGGCTCCTGAAATCGATGAAGATCACGCACGCCGCGCTCCCATGCCTCACGATCGGTGACAAAGCCCTGCGCCGTGCTCCGCGCGACGCGCAGACGATCATCGTTCGCAATCTTCGAGCATTCGCAGATCGTGCCGAGGAAGGCCTCGTTCGACTGCAGGCGCTTGAGGACAACAGACTGCGGGCGGCTGACGCCATCCGTGATGCTCACCGTCCGGGAAAGCTCGCAACGCTTCTGAGCCTCATGCAGTTCGTGCCTGTGGCGAGTCCTCGCTTGGTCGCAGAGACGTTGTACCTGACTATTTCTGGTGCCGGAAAACTGCTGGGCCGAGCCGCAGACCTCGATCTGGTTGTCGAGGTGAGCGGTCGACAGGCATGGCGCACCTATGTCGCGCGCGATCTCGCTTTGTCGTTTGGCTTCGTGCAGCGGTCGGTGGGACGCCCGCTTGCTCCACCAAAATATTCGGCCAATCTCGAGCCGGTGCTCCAGGTGTTCGATCGCGAGATGGCGGAACTCGACGCAAAGCTGGCGAGCCTTGGACGCGCGGGTCCCGTTCACTTTCCCGGGGCGTAATTTCCTCTGCTCTACCAGCCGGTGCTCACGCCCAGTGTGCGTCCAGCACCTCTCGAATCGCCTTCTCGGCATCCTCGCGTGAAGCACCGCCCTTGTTGAGCAGCGTCAATCGGACTCCCTTGCGATCAGCTCCTTCGATGCGCAGCACCGCTTTACCGTCCGCGCTCGAAACGGTCTGCGCCATTCCTGACTTCTTGGGGGATCCTGACCTCTTGGGGGGGTCACCAGCGGCGGTCAGCGCTCGAATGACATCAAGGATCGGCATCGCCTTGCCCGCATTGGCTTGTGCCTTTCCAAGCGAAGCGGCTTCTTCGAAAACCCTCGCTCGCTTGTCCTCCGGCTTGAGGAGCGGTTTGAGAGCGATCACGTTGCGAATGCTAAGGTCCTGCGGTTCTGGGAACGCGGCCATAAG
>NZ_NCGH01000073.1:0-1331 GCF_002281505.1 Sphingomonas sp. 28-62-20 | reverse complement strand
GCCGAACAACGTGGTCGCAGATGCCTGGCTATCGCAGTCGATCAGCGCCACGCGGTAGCCGCGAATGGCGAGGTACTGGGCGAGGTGAACTGCCACCGTTGATTTGCCAACGCCGCCCTTGAAGTTCTGAACCGCAACGACACAGCACGGATCGTCTGCACTCCGGTAAGGCCGCGTCCCGAACACCCCGCGCATGTCGTTGATCTGCGCAAGTGTGTAACGCTCACGCCGGTTGTTATCGCCTCGGACGGGTTCCGGAAGTCGACCGTCCTTTTCCGCATCCCGAATCGCTGCAGCGGTTCGGCCCACGAGTTCGGCCGCCTTGCTGATCGTAAACGTAGGCTCGCGCCGGTCGTCCGCTCTGGCGCTTCGGGCGGAATCGCGGAGCTTTTCCAAGACGGAGGACGTACGAGCGGCCAATGTCGCTACCGACACCAGATCCTGGGTGCCCTCTATATCTAGTGCCGTTGACATACACCCGCCTTTTGAAATTTGGGGTAAGGTGCACTCACTTGCGCTTTTTTGTCAAGAAACTCGATAATTTCGAAAGTGTGTAGGACGTTCAGACGTCCTAAGCACGTTCCAACGGCCTAACCTGACTCGGTGGGGGGATCGGCAAATTGCACGCGTGCAATTTCTACTGCGCGCGACCCCGACGAGTTACCCAACCTTCACAGAACCCCGTCCAAGCCGATATAAGTTTTGGACCACGAAGCTTCTCCAAGCGGCTGCCCATCTGCGACCTGAAACCATCGGCAATCAGATCGATATCCCAGCCCCCGCCGCTGCGGCGCCCGATCGCCGCCAGCTCTTCAGCGCCGAACCGTATCGTGCCACTTGGAAACGTTTCACCATTTGTCTTCGCGGCTGTCCCTGACTTCGCTGCCGACAATGTGGGGGCCGCCAGGCTTACCGACTCAACGGACCCATCCCGCCGTTGTTTGCGGCCTCCCGAATGCCGCTCAAGTTCGTCGACCGTCGCAATCAATTCAGGAGCATCCTTCGGCTCGAATCGAAACTCAATCTCGGCGACCGTCCTGCCTTGGCGAATCTCTCGCCACTCGACGCGAAAATGCGCAAGCTGATCGATCTCGGCCTTAGCCTTTTCCAGAACCTTCCGACGCAGCTGGGCAAAATCAGTATAAACTTCTGGAGGCACTCCCAACGCAGCGCGCAGAGCGGTCATGTCGCCACGCCAAGTCGCTTGTCGTCTATGCAGACGCAGAGCGCCGAGCTCATACAGCCGCAATGCGTAGTTCGATCGAAAACCGAGAACAGCTTGCCGGTTAAGAACAGCATAGGTCTCTGAAGCCTGGATCAGCTTGCGGGCG
>NZ_NCGH01000019.1:0-62586 GCF_002281505.1 Sphingomonas sp. 28-62-20 | reverse complement strand
GGCGCATCGGCAAACTGCTCGACCGCTTCCCTCCCGACGAATGTGCCAACTACATCAGGGGTGCCGGATATGCCTCAATCTAAATCAGAACGACTCTAGACATAGAACTAAGCCCCGCATCATTCGCCAAAAGCTGCCGTTCTGCACTCCACATTTCTCTAGTCAACCGCACTAATGGGTCCACGCCCTACTCCGCCGACTTGTCGCTCTTGCGGCGGGTGCGTGGGGCGAGGCCGTCGATGGCGTTGGCGACACCGGTGCGGGCGCGGCGATCGATGCGCAGTTCAAACACATCGGGGCGCGAATAATGGCCATCGGTGTCAAGCGAGGCAAGGCCCCGGCTGATCGCCGAAAGATCGAGATCGGCGACCAGCAGATCGGGGCCTTCCATTGCTTCGGCGATGATGATGCCATCGGGACCGATGATCGCGCTGCCGCCAAATTGGAGCTGGCCTTCGGGCATCCCCATGATCAGCGCGCGCGCATCGACATCGCCGCCAACCCGCTCCAGCCCCTCGATCAGCTCGCTGCGGTCCTGGATCGTCCCCGCTGCCAGCACGAAACAGCGCCCTTCAAACGCATAATGGCGCGATGCGACGAGATGCACCTCACGCACCGTGGGCCAGGAAGCGACATGCACCGCCTCCCCTTCATGATGCATCGCTGCGCGCACCAGCGGCATCCAATGCTCCCAGCAAATCAGCTGGCCGAGATTACCCCATTCAGCTTCATGGACTTCCAGCGTCGATCCATCGCCCCGACCCCAGATCATCCGTTCGCCATGCGTCGGCACCAGCTTGCGGTGGAGCACCGGCGGCAAGTGGGGACGAAAGATATATTGCGTGTTGGTGAGCGTCGATCGCACCCGTTCATGTCCACCGACACAGACGATGATGCCAGATGCATCGACCAACGCCTGCAGCGGCGCAAGGCGCGGATCATTCTTGCGCAGCGCCTGATCAAGGATGATCGAATGCAGCGCCTGCGTGCCCTTATGGTCCCAGATCGCCGCATCGGGCGCTTCGTCGAGCCAGAGCGGATAGCCGCCCAGAAAGGTCTCGCCAAACGCCACCAGCTCTGCGCCGATATCGATCGCGTCGCCGACCTGTTCGATCAGCCGCGCAAGGCCATAATCGATGCACAACGGCACCGGTGCCGCTTGATAGATCGCGGCTTTCACACTCTTGGTCATTCTACCCAGTCCAGCCCCATGTCGCGGTACACACTACGGTCATCATCCCAATTTTCCTTTACCTTGACGTGAAGATAAAGGTGCACTGGTCGCCCCATCAGCGTCGATAGCTCAGCGCGGGCGCGCGCACCGATTTCCTTGATGCGTTGGCCGCCCTTGCCGAGCACGATCGCACGCTGGGTGGTGCGGGCGACCAGGATCTGCTGGTGGATCTCGACCGATCCGTCCTCGCGCTCCTTATACTGCTCGGTCTCGACCGCGCTGGCATAGGGCAGCTCGGCATGGAGCTGAAGGTAGAGTTGCTCGCGGGTCACTTCTGCCGCCAACATGCGTTCGGTGGCGTCGGAGACCTGATCTTCGGGGAAGTGCCAGGGCCCCTTGGGCATCGCCTTGGCAAAAGCGCTTTTGAGTTCGGGCAGGCCATCGCCGGTACTCGCGCTGACGAAGAAGATTTCCTCGAACGGCACAGCATCGTTCAGGCGTTTGGCATGGCCGAGCAGGCGTTCCTTTTCGGCGATGTCGACCTTGTTCAGGATCAGATATTTGGGTTCGCGGCGGTGCTTCAATCCCTCCGCGATCGCCATGACCTTGGGGCCAATGCCGCCTTTACCGTCAACGACGAGCGCAATCACGTCCGCCCCTTCCGCGCCGCTCCAGGCGGCGGCGACCATTGCGCGATCAAGCCGGCGTTTGGGTTCGAAGATGCCGGGCGTGTCGACCAGCAAAATCTGGGTATCGCCCTCAATCGCGACCCCCATCAGCCGGGTACGCGTGGTCTGCGCCTTGGGGCTGACGATCGCGACCTTTTGCCCGACCAGCGCATTGACGAGCGTCGACTTGCCCGCATTGGGGGCACCGACAACAGCAATCAGGCCGCAGGATTGTTCGTTCTCATTCATGGGCTGCTCTTGCGCCAGCGCGGATGCGGGGACAAGGGCGTCGTGATGATCAGGGCTCAAGCTGCGCCATCAATGCCGCCGCTGCTGCGGTCTCTGCTTCTTGCTTCGACGTGCCGCTTGCGCTCGCTTCCGCCAGTTTGCCGACGCTGACCCGAATGGTGAAGACCGGCGCATGGTGGGGGCCAGACCGATCAATGATGGTGTATTCGGGCGGACGGCGATTTTGCGCGGCGGCCCATTCCTGCAGCGCCGATTTGGGATGTTGCGGCGCGCGCGCCTGCATCGTCACCCGATCGCCCCACAGCCGGCGCACGGCCAAGCGCACCGCCACCAGCCCTTGGTCTAGATAGAGCGCGCCGATCAACGCCTCCATCACATCGCCCAGCACATTATCGCTATCGGCGGCACCGTCATCGCGCGCCTGCTTGCCAAGCTTCAGCCGCGGGGCCACGCCATTGGCGCGCGCGACCGTGGCACAAACCGGCCCGGTAACCAGTGCATTCAGTCTTTTGGACAATTGGCCCTCTGGTTCGTCGCCAAACAGCTCAAACAGCCATTCAGCGATGATCAGGCCGAGCACACGATCGCCCAGAAATTCGAGCCGCTCATAGTTCGCGGCGGCCTGGCTGCCATGCGTCAGCGCCCGATCATAAAGCGCGATGTCTTTCGGCTTGGCCCCAAGCAGCTGTTCGAGCCAGCCGCCAAGCGCGGTGTCGTTCAAAAGCCGCCGCCAATCCGCCCCCAGCGAGCGGCGCTGAACCAGGTCCAGGGCAGGAACCAATTGGCGGTGCCATTGGTGGAGAAGAACATCACCACCGCTTTGCCCTCCAGATTGCGGGTCGGGACAAAGCCAATTCCTTGACCGACGACCGGCGGAAAGCGGCTATCGGCGCTGTCGTCACGATTATCACCCATCATGAAGACATGATCGGCCGGCACGATGAACAGGCTCGTATTGTCAGCGGGGGTGTCGCCGCGATCAAGCACATTATAGCTGCGGCCGCTGGGCAGCGTTTCACGAAACTGCGCATAGCGGCAGATCGGCTTGCCATCGTCGCTATCCTGAAATTCCGCAGAACAGGTATAATTGGGGGTAATCGGCACGATGAAATCGGCGATTCGCTGCTTGGGCACCGCCACGCCGTTCAGGATGAGCTGGCCGCGCCGCATCTGGATTGTATCGCCGGGCAGACCAATCACGCGCTTAATATAATCCTCGCCATTGCCGGGCGGCGCCTTGAACACCGCGACATCGCCGCGTTCGGGCAGCCGCGCGAAAATATGTCCCGGAATCAGCGGCAGGCTGAACGGCAGGCTATAGCGCGAAAAGCCGTAATTCCATTTCGACACGAACAAATAGTCGCCAACCAACAACCGTGGCAGCATCGATTCGGACGGGATGTTGAACGGCGAAAAGATAAAACTGCGAAAGATCGCGACGATGATCACCAGTTTGAGCAGGAACGACAGCGTCTCGCGCGTCTCTCCGCGCAATGACGTTGGCATCTTGGCAGTGCTGGCGACATCGGTCATTGGGCGGCTTTGCTTGGGCGCGCTTGCGGCGTCAAGCCGAGTGTTTCGGGTGGCAGGCGCTGAATTGGGACGCTAGAGCAGCATTGGCAGGGCTTTGTGCGGCTTTGCCCGATTATGTGGCCAGCCGCGATTAACCCCGCTGCCGTTGGCGCCAACCTGGAGAAATGCCGATGTCTGCCCCCGATTGGCATCTGATTGAGGCGCTCAATCCACCCCCCTTGCTGTCGCTGTTCGGCGCTGATCCCGATCGGGTGGCGCGGTTTGGCATCGATGTGGCGGGGCTGCATTTTGATTGGTCAAAGACGCATCTGACCGCAGACGTGCTGACCGCATTCGAATCGCTGGCGCGGGCGCAGGACCTGTCAGGCAAGCGCGACGCGCTGTTCCGGGGCGATGCCGTCAACATCACCGAAGGCCGCGCCGCTGAACATACCGCAGAACGTGGCGAAGGCGCTGCAGACAGCGTCACCCGCGCGGGCCTGCTCCACGCCCGAATGCGCGCGCTGATCGACGCGATTGAAATGGAAGCACTGGGGCCGATCGCACACATCCTGCATATCGGCATTGGCGGTTCGGCGCTGGGACCCGATCTGCTGATCGACGCGCTGGGGCGCGATGAAGATCGTTATGAAGTGGCGGTCATCTCCAATGTTGATGGTTGCGCGCTGGAAGAGGTGTTCGCGCGGTTCGATCCATCGGCGACCCTGCTCGTCATCGCTTCAAAGACCTTCACCACCACCGAAACCCTGCTGAACGCCTCAAGCGCGCTCGAATGGATGCGCGAAGGCGGTAGCGAAGACCCCTATGGCCGGGTGATCGCGCTGACTGCAGCGCCCGACAAAGCCGTGGAATGGGGCATTGATGAAACCAGGGTGCTGCCCTTCGCTGAATCGGTCGGCGGGCGCTATTCGCTCTGGTCGTCGATCGGGTTTCCGGCAGCGTTAGCGCTTGGCTGGGCAGCGTTTGAAGAATTGCTCGAAGGGGCCGGCGAAATGGATCGCCATTTCCGACTTGCTGCAGCGCATGAAAATGCGCCGATGCTCGCCGCCTTCGCCGACCTTTTTTACACGCAGGTAAAGGGGTGCGCGACGCGCGCCACCTTTGCTTATGATGAGCGGCTGCGGCTGTTGCCGAGCTATCTGCAGCAGCTCGAAATGGAATCGAACGGCAAGAGCGTCGGGATCGATGGCCAGCCAATTGGGCGCCAGACGGCACCAATCACCTGGGGCGGCGTTGGCACCGATGCCCAGCATGCGGTGTTCCAGCTGCTCCATCAGGGCACCCATCTGGTGCCGGTCGAATTCGTTGCCGTTACCGAGCCTGGCGACGCGCTTGATGATGAGCATCACCGCCAGTTGCTGCTCAATTGCTTTGCGCAAGGAGCCGCGCTGATGGCGGGCCGCGCCAATGATGCCGATCCGGCGCGGGCCTATCCGGGCGACCGCCCGAGCGCGACGATACTGATCGAGACGCTCGATCCGCGGTCGCTCGGCGCGCTGATTGCCTTTTATGAACATCGCACCTTTGCCAACGCCGTGCTGCTCGGCCTCAATCCGTTCGATCAGTTCGGCGTCGAGCTGGGAAAGGAAATGGCCAAGGCGGCAGGCAGCGGCGGGCTGGACTTTGACGCTTCCACCACCGATCTGATGCGGCGCGCATTCGGATAATCCATCCCGCCATCCTCTTGCCGCTAGCGAGCGCTGGCAACGCATCCGGCCCGAAGCTCCAGTGGTTGCTGGGGTGATGTCTTCAAGGAACGACTATGACGACCTATGACTATGACCTGTTCGTGATCGGTGCCGGTTCGGGTGGTGTACGGGCGGCGCGCGTCTCCTCCGCGCACGGGGCCAAAGTGGCGATTGCCGAGGAATTCAGGGTCGGCGGCACCTGCGTGATCCGCGGCTGCGTGCCCAAAAAGCTCCTCGTCTATGGAGCGCATTTTGCCGAGGACCTGGCCGATGCTCGGCGCTTTGGCTGGGACGTGCCCGACTGCGCTTTCGATTGGCCAAGGTTGCGCGACAATGTGCTGGCCGAGGTCGATCGCCTCAATGCCGCCTATACGACCACGCTGGACAGCCATAAGGTCGAGGTCATTCTCGACCGTGCTGAGGTCACTGGCCCGAACGAGGTCCGGCTGGGCAGCGGCAAGTCGGTAACGGCTGGCCGGATCCTGATCGCCACCGGCGCGACGCCGCAATTGCTGCACTTCCCCGGCAGCGAAAACGCGATTACCTCCAACGAGGTTTTCCACCTGCCCACCCTGCCCAAACGCGTGCTGATCGCGGGTGCGGGCTATATCGCCAATGAGTTCGCCGGGATCTTCCATGAATTCGGCAGCGCGGTGACGGTGGTGAACCGCAGCGATGCCATTCTGCGCGGCTATGACGAGCAGATCCGCGACCGGCTGCTGCAAATATCGATGGGCAAGGGCATCCAGTTCCGGTTCAACACCGTGTTCAAATCGATCACCAAGAATGACGATGGCAGCATGCTGGTCGAATTCACCACCGGCGAACCGATGACCGTGGATTGCGTGATGTTTGCCACCGGCCGGGTGCCGCATATCGCGGGGCTGGGGCTGGAGGCTGCAGGCGTGCTGCTTGAAAATGGGGCAGTGAAGGTCGACGACGATAACCAGACCAACATCCCCAGCATCTATGCGGTTGGCGATGTGACCAACCGGGTGCAACTGACCCCCGTGGCGATCCGCGAAGGCCAGGCCTTTGCTGACACGGTTTTTGGGGGCAAACCGACCCGGGTTGACTATGGCTGTATCCCGAGCGCGGTGTTCAGCCATCCGCCAATCGGTGCCGTCGGGCTGACCGAAAGCCAGGCCAAGCAGAAATATGGATCGGTGCGGGTCTACACCTCCGATTTCCGGCCGATGAAGAATGTGCTGGCCGGCCGCAACGAGCGCGCGCTGTACAAGATGGTGTGCGATGCCGCGACCAATCGCGTGGTGGGCCTGCACATGATCGGCCCGGAATCGGGCGAGATCATCCAGTTGGCCGCCGTCGCGCTAAAGGCCGGGCTGACCAAGGACGTGTTCGACCAGACCATCGCCCTGCACCCGACCATGGCCGAAGAACTGGTGCTGATGAAGTAGCGGCGGGGGGATGCTGAGGGGCATCTCGGCTGCCGACGCCGCAAATTGTGACGTCTATGGATCAGCTAAAGGGCGATTTACTCACCTCGTATCTAACCCCGGCTTTTCGTTTTGGCCCGAATACCGTTTTTCAAGCGGCAACAAGATTATTTATGTTTCTGCCCAATGGCTTAACTAGCCTGAAACGCCAGCACCTGATCGCGCCAAAGCCGGTAGCCTTCGCGACTGGGGTGCAGGCTGTCATTGAATAATTCTCGCCTTTGGGCGCCGGTTGAATCCACGAATGCGGGGTATAAATCGAGGAAGTACAGCCCTTTGGTGGCCTTTACATGAGCGCGCAAATTGGCGTTGACGGGCTGGACGAGGTCGTGGTTTTTGGCATCGTCGTCGGTCGGCAGGAGCGATTGCACCACGATCCGTGCCGTCGGTTTGCGCTCTCGGATGCGGGCAATGACCGCCTCAACCCCTTGAGTGATGCTGGCGACAGCGGGCTGCTCAACGTCAAACGAGTTGTTGATGCCCAGCATCACGAACACCCATTCCGGTTTCAGGTCGGGCCGGTCGAGCCAGCCTTCGCCGCCCTGTGCTGCTGGCAACAGCCGGTGCAACACATGTTCGATACGGTCGCCGGATACGCCCAGGTTGAGCGCAAAACGTGTTGGCGAAGCGGGCCCGAAACTTTCGTCCCAAACTGATCGTCCGCAAAACTTGCCGGGGAACCAGGGATTGGCGTCCAAGTGCCAAAAATCCGTGATCGAATCCCCGACGAAAACGATCCTGACCGATTCAAGGGTCGCTTTGGTCGACAGGTGCTGGGTGATTTCAGCATCGCGTTTTTGCCAATAATCGACCCGGGCGGTCGGTGTCTGCGACACGAATCGCGCCTGCTCTTCGGCGATGGCAATGCAGGACGAAAACAACCCAATCGCGAGTGCCATCCCAATCTGCAGCATGTGTCGAGACTGCATGGCTCCCCCTTTCACGTCATTTGCGTTGCTAATGCAGCTATATCAGGGAAGGCCTAAGTGTATAGTTGCCCGCCTCTCGACAATTCCCGCCCGTCACGGCACCACTCCCCCCATGACCAAAAAATACGACGCACTGATCATCGGCGGCGGCCATAACGGGCTTGTCTGCGCTTTTTACCTCGCGCGCGCAGGGCTCAAGGTCCGGGTGCTTGAACGCCGCGCCATCATCGGCGGCGCTTGCGTTACCGAGGAATTCCACCCCGGCTTCCGCAATTCAACCGCGAGCTACACGGTGTCGCTGCTGCGCCCGCAAGTGATTGCCGACATGAAGCTGCACGATCGCGGCTTTCGCATCATCGAACGCACGATCAGCAATTTCTTCCCCTTTCCGGATACCTATCTGAAACTCGGCGGCGGCACAGCACGCACCCAGGTGGAGTTCGCGCGCTTCTCGCAGAAGGATGCCGATACCTTCCCCGCCTATGAGGAAGCGCTGGAGCGCGTGGCCGAGGTGCTGCGTGATTTGTCGCTCAAGACTCCACCCAATGCCGGCGGTGGCATCCCAGCGTTGCTGAGCGCCGCATCGCAGGGGCGCAAGCTCGCCGGGATGAGCGTCGATGCGCAGGCCGATGTGCTCGACATGTTCACCAAGAGCGCGCGCGATTTCCTCGATGGCTGGTATGAGGACGATCACGTCAAGACCGCCTTCGCGTTTGATGCGGTGGTCGGCAATTATGCGGGCGTCAGCACGCCGGGGTCCGCCTATGTGCTGCTCCACCACGTGTTCGGCGAAGTGAACGGCAAGAAGGGCGCCTGGGGGCATAGTGTCGGCGGGATGGGCGCGATCACCAAGGCGATGGCCGAGGCATGCGTCGAACATGGCGTCGAGATCAGCCTGGAAGCGCCGGTCGCGCATGTTTTGGTCGATGGCGGCAAGGCGGTCGGTGTAAAGCTCGAATCGGGCGAGGAGATCGCTGCCGATATCATCGCGGCCAATGTCGGCCCGGCGTTGCTCTATCGCCAGCTGATTGCGGGGAGCGACCTGAAGCCCGATTTCAAGCGCCGGATCGATAACTTCAAGACCGGGTCGGGCACCTTCCGGATGAACGTCGCGCTGTCGGAACTGCCCGATTTCACGGTGCTGCCGGGCAAGGAAAAGGCAGAACACCACACCGCTGGGATCATCATCGCGCCGGGCATGGACTATATGGACCAGGCCTATGACGATGCGCGCGCCTTTGGCTGGTCGAAGGCACCGATTGTCGAGATGAAATTGCCATCGACCGTCGACGATTCGCTGGCGCCTGAAGGGCTGCACGTCGCCAGCCTGTTCTGCCAGCAATTTGCGCCCGAGTTGCCGGATGGCCGGTCATGGGATGACGCGCGCGAGGCGGCGGCCGATCACATCATCGATTGCGTCACCCAACATGCGCCCAATTTCAAAGCGAGCATCATCGCGCGGCAGATCCATTCGCCGCTCGATCTCGAGCGCAAGTTCGGCCTCATCGGCGGCGATATCTTCCACGGCAAGATGGGCCTTGATCAGCTTTGGGCGGCGCGGCCGGTGCTGGGGCATGGCGATTATCGTAGCCCGATTGCCGGGCTTTATATGTGCGGTTCAGGCACGCATCCGGGCGGCGGTGTTACGGGCGCGCCGGGGCACAATGCAGCGCGCGAGATTTTGAAGGACCGGACGATTCTAGGCCGGTTGTTTCGTAAGCGGGCGGCGGCCTGAGCGCAGCCAATAGAGCGGCAGCGCGGTCAGCATCAAGGCGATGCTGAGCAGCAGCGCCTCCATGCCCGATCCCCACAACACCCAGGCCGAAAACGCCATGCCGACCACCGCAAGCGGGCGAACGATGCCAAACGCCAGTGCCGCAGCGCAGGCACCGAAATAGAACCACACCGTCGCCGCCGTCGTTAGTTGCAGCATGAAGGTGAGCACATCGGTGATGCCGGGAATCGCGCCCGACAGCACCAACAGGCTGGCAACCGTGCTCGACAGCAGCATAGCGATGATCGGCACGTCGCGATCCGTAGTCCGCCCCAGAACCGCCGGGATTATGCCCGCGCGGGCCATGCCGAGCGGCAGTTCACCCTGCATCAACACCCAGCCATTGAGGCACCCGATCGCCGCGATCGACGCAAAGGCAGCAATGACGAGACCGGCGCCACGCCCCCAGAAATTTTCGACAAACATCGCAATCGGCGCATCAGACGCAGCAACCATTGCTTCGGGCAAGGCAAGCACGATGCCGTTGCACAGGATGATGTATAAGATCCCCGTCAGCAACGTGCCGACCAAGGTCGCCCGCAGCACGTTGCGCGCCGGATCGCGCACGCGCTCTGCTGCCAGCGACGCGCATTCGAACCCGACGAGCGGAAAAAAGGCAAGCGTCAGCACCATCGTGAACTTACCCGCATCAAACGGCGTATGCGGGTTAGCCGAGAACCGCGCCGGATCGACCACGGACAGGCCAGCGAGGATCGCCGCGACTGCCACCAGCGGCAGCAATTTCAGCACCGTCGTCAGCACTTGAAACCGGCCAGCCCCCTTTGCCCCGCCAAAATTGAGCGCGGTCAGCGCCCAGATCAATGCCGTCGCCGCCATCGCGGTGGCGAGCGGCGTGGCGGTGAGCGCGGGGAAAAACGCCGCGCCATAGCGTACCGCCGTCAACGCGATGATGGCATTGGCCGAACAGATGCCGACCCAATAGCTCCAGCCGACCAGCAACCCTGGTAACGGCCCCAGCCCCTCCGCTACGATGGCAATTGTGCCGGTCGCATCGGGGCGCGCAGCCGTCAGCCGGGAAAGGACATAGGCCAACAGCAAAGCGCCCGGAATGGCGACGAGCCAAGCGGCCGCCCCCGTCCAGCCGAACGGCGCAAGCTGCGCTGGCTGGACAAAAATGCCCGAGCCGATCATCCCGCCGACGACAAGCGCGGTTGCCGTCCAGAAGCCAAATGGTCGTGATTGCGTGGTCATGTACGCTACCCCCGAAAGCCCGACCGCGAAGGAAGCATGTTTATGGGTCAGGCGATAGCCCGGCCTTCAATCGCGCCACGCGGCGACGCCGGTAGAGGGCAGCAACCGATCACCGATGATCAGCGGCGCGCCGACGAAATCGGTGATATCGACCGGCTCTGGCCCATAGTTGAAAGCAAAGGTCATATCACCTGCCCGCCGCAATCTAATATCGCAGGGCAGCATTGTGACGGCAACGCCAGACTCCGACGCCATCATGCTCAGCAGCCGTTCTAACAGTGCCGCATCGGGCCAGCCCGCTAGATAGCGCAGCGCGCCCTGCCGATAAACGATGCCCCGTCCGTCTTGCACTGCGATCTCGGGCTCGAGCGCGGTTTCGACATGCTCGAACCAGCGCGCGACGGTAAAGCCATCGCCTTGCTCGACCAGTCCCTCGCGGAGCGATTCCACGCGCGGGATCGTGATCGGAAGGACATCGCGCAGCGGCCCCGGTGGCAGCCCTTCCGGAATCTGGAAGTCACGCGTTCGGCTGCCGCTACGCGGGCCGAACAGAACCGGCACGCCCAGCCCCGTCAGCCGTTCGGTCAGCGCCGGATCGAGGATCGGCAGCGACGGCGCGACGACCAGCTTGTAGCCGTCGAGCGGGGCACCGGACGGCAGGATATCGACATCGAGGCCGAGCTGCCGAAGCGCCGAGTAGAAGGCGAAGACCAGCTCCATATACCGAAAACTGCGTCCTTGCGGTTGCGCCTCGAACAGCCAGGCGGCTTCGTAGGAAAACAGCAGCGCGACCGATTTAGGGGGCGGCCCGAGATCGCCCAGCACCGCCAGATCGCCCGCCGCAGCGCGCGCTTCATGCGCGCCGACATCGTCGACGCTGTCGGGGCGGAGCAGCCCGGCATGGTGCATTTCCTGCGCAAACGGGGCCTGTCGCCAGCGGAAATAGCTGACCAGTTCGGCGCCGTGTGCGGCTGCCTCCAGCGTCCAGAGCCGGACCATGCCGGGGAGTGGTGCTGGGTTGTGCGCGGCCCAGTTCACCGGGCCGGGCTGCTGCTCCATCACCCACCAACGCCCTTTGGCGCAGCCGCGATAGAGATCATGGTGGAAGGCGGCGATGTCGGGGTGGCCTTGCCGCGCGTAACGCAGCTTGTCGTCGCGCCCAAACCAGAATTGTTCGAGAAAGCCGATCGGGTAGCTGTCCCATGTCGCCACATCGAGATCGCGAGAAACGGCGTGGTGATCGAATTCGGTGAAGAAGCCCATATAGTTATGGACGATATCGCGACCCGGCGAACCGCTGCGCAGGAGATCAACCTGCAGCCGGTTGAACGTCACGACCTCGTCGGAGGCGAAGCGGCGATAATCGAGGACATGCGCCGGATTGGGTTCGGTGACGGTCAAATGCGGCGGATCGATCTCGGCGAAGGACCGGTATTCCTGGCTCCAGAACACAGTGCCCCAGGCAGTGTTGAGCGCAGCCACATCTTGATATTGGCGCTCCAACCAGCGGCGGAAGCCTTGCGCGGCGCTTTCTGAATAGCTGACGATCGTATCGTGGCAGCCATATTCATTGTCGGTCTGCCACGCGACGATGCCGGGGTGGTTGCCATAGCGCTCCGCCAGCGCAGCCGTGATCCGCGCGCATTCACCGCGATAGCCGAGATGCGAGAAGCAATAATGGCGGCGCGAGCCAAAGCGCCGTTCCTGCCCTTGCGCATCGATGGCCAGCATGTCGGGCATTTTGTTGACGAGCCATTTGGGCGGCGTCGCGGTGGGCGTACCGAGGATGATGCCGAGCCCGGCGGCGTGGAGCGTATCAATCGCGCGGTCGAGCCAGCCCCAATCGTAGCGCCAGGGTTGCGGTTCGATCCGGCTCCAAGCGAATTCGCCGATCCGTACGCGCGTCAGACCCATCTCGACCATGCGGCGTGCGTCATCGGCCCAAATCTCTTCGGGCCAATGTTCGGGATAATAGCAGCAGCCCAGGCGCATCATGCGGGTTCATCCTCTTGGTCAAACGCAACCAGCCAGGCGGTTGCCGGGCGCGACAGCGGCAGCACTAGGCCAGTGTCGCGCAACAGGCGGCCGCTGAGCAGCTGACCCGCAACGCCATTTGGTGGCTTTGGTCCCGCGAGCGGGAAAGTGACGATGTAGCGGCGATCGGCTTGCAACCCCGGGAAACGGACGGGTCCTGCGTTGTAATCGGTTGCCATGTCCGCGCGCGCGACCAGTGCCAGCGCCTTGCCATCCCGTTCGATCAGCGTGCCGAACAGGCCAGCGTCGTCAAAGGCGATTTCGTAGAGGGTGCCATTGTGCAGCAGATCGCGATACTGCTTGTAGCAGGCGATATGCGCGGCAAGCGTTGCCCGGTCAGCGTCACTCATCGCCGCCGGATCGGCCTCCACCCCCATATGCCCGAACAGCGCGACCTTAGCGCGGAAGTCCATTGGCAGCATGCGCCCGGTGATCGGGTTGGGGCTGGGGCCGACATGGTTGCCCATCACCTCGGGCGGCAGGAACAGGCTCCAGGCGCGGTTGATGCGCAAGCGTTCGATCGCGTCATTATTGTCGCTCGGCCAGACGCGGTGGCAGCGGCTGAGCATGCCACAATCGATCCGCCCGCCGCCGCTGGCACAGCTTTCGATCTCAACATTTCGGTGCGCGGCGCGGAGCCGATCGATCAGCGCATAGAGCGCCAGCGTCTGGTTGTGACCAGCACCGTCATTGGGGAAGAGCTCGCGGTTGTGATCCCATTTGAGATAGGCGATGCGATGCACCGAGAGCAGCCCGTCGAGCACGCCGAACAGATGGTCGCTCACCTCGGGCTTCGCAAGGTCGAGCACCAATTGGTGCCGCTGCGTCGGGCGATCAACGCCGGGCCGATGCAGGCACCAATCGGGATGCGCGCGGTACAGATCGCTGTCCGGACTGACCATTTCGGGTTCGACCCACAGGCCGAAATCCATGCCGAGTGCTGTGACATGATCGATCAACGGGGTCAGACCGTTCGGGAATAGCCGGGAGTCCGGCGTCCAATCGCCGAGGCTGGTGGTGTCGTCCCGCCGCCCGGTGAACCAGCCATCATCGACGATAAAGCGTTCGATTCCGATCGCGGCGGCGTCGCTCGCCAACCGCATCAGGCTCGCCTCGTTCATGTCAAAGGCGAGCGCCTCCCAGCTGTTGAGATGGACACGGCGGGGGGCCCAATTGGCGCGACCGATTAACACATCGGATCGCACATGCGTGTGCAAGGCACGACGCACTTCTTTTCGCCCACCATCAACAATCGCCAGCACCGCATCGGGGGTCGTGAAGCGCGCACCGGGGGCAAGGATGATCTCGCCCGGATCGTACCGCGCACCCATTTGCAGAATCGCCCCATCGGCATCGCGCTCAATGACGGTTTCATGGTCGCCACTCCAGGCGAGATGAAGCGCGACGGCACGGCCATGATCCGCGCTGAAACCGCCGTTATGCGCGATCAGCCAATTGGCCCCGCCAAAACCGGGCCGCCCGCCGCGCGACTCTCCGCCGCTTCGCCCATGCGGGATCGGCGTGGTGTCCTGATGCATCTCGCCTGCCCAATGACCGTGAAAGCGCGTCGCGTACGTCGCCCAGCCGGGCAGCGGCAGCGCGATGCTGACGAGACGGTCGATGGCAAGCGGGGTGTCTCCCGCATTGATGATCGTCGCGCTCGCCCGGATGACATCACCCGCACCAATCCGCCAATCGACAAGCACGCGGACCCCGGCGACCAAATCCTCCAGCTCGATATGCGCAGATCGATCCGCAATCCGCGCGCCGCTGCCAAGCACTAGATTGCTGGGCAAGGCAGCCATGCCGCGACGCAGTGCCATGGCGGGCAACCCCAAATAACCGCGACCCAGCTGCGGCCAGATCGTCGCGAGATCGGGCACATCAGGCTGCGACCCGTGCCGCTTGGGGCGAACCGCCAGCCGCAGCGCGTGGAGGTCTTCGTCGTCGGGGAGTTTGCCGCCGACATGAAGCAGCGACGGCGGCGCACCGGCCAATGCATCAAACACGATCGTGATTGCGGTGCCGTCTATGCGCTGTGGACTCTCCATCCGGTAACCCTTGCCACGCTCGCGCTTGCACGCAAGGTGCTAGCCCCTATGGTCGCGTGAAAATCAGCGCGGGGAGTGGATTGGCATGGCATTGAATGGCGGCGTCCAGATGGGCGTGGCGATCCTGTTGCTCGCCGCGATTGGCCTGGCGACCTGGCTGAAGGTACGCAGTGCCCGGCACGACGGTAGCGAGAAGGACGTCTATCTGGCGGGCGGGGGCTTAAGCTGGGTGTTCGTCGCGGGATCGATCACGCTCACCAATTTATCGACCGATCAGCTCGTCGGCATGAACGGCAACCAGATGTTGCTGCTCGCCTGGTGGGAAATTTCGGGCTTTATCGGGCTGCTGATTCTCGCCTTCATCTTCGTGCCAATCTATTATCGCAACGACTGCACAACCGTCACCGAGCTGCTCGACCGGCGCTATAAGGGGGATACAAGGAGCGTTCGGATGTTGATTTCGGCGCTGTTCCTGTTCGGCAACATCCTGATCTACCTGCCGGCAGGGCTGTATAGCGGTGCGTTGTTCCTGGAATCGCTGTTCGGCGACGGCGCGCCGCTGATCGTTTTTGCGATTATCCTGGCAGTGATCAGCGCGGCCTATACCATCTTGGGCGGCCTGCGCGCGGTGGCGGTGATGGACACTTATTCAGGCTTTGGCGTGCTGGCGATTGCGGTGCTGATTGTCGTTCTGGCGCTGGCGGCGGTGAATTATGACTTGTTCGGCGGGGTGCCGGCCGAGCGCACATCAATGATCGGCGGGCCGGATTCGCCGATCCCGTTCCACACGCTGTTCACCGGCATGATCTTCATCCAGATCTTCTATTGGTCGACGAACCAGAACATCACCCAAAAGGCGATGACCGCGCCGACGGTGCGTGAGGCGCAAAAGGGCGTGCTGGCAGCGGCGGCGATCCGCATCATGATCATCCCCATCATCGTCACGGTGCCGGGGGTGGTGGCGTTCAAGCTGATCGGCGATGTCGGCGACAAAGCCTATGGGCTGCTGGTCGCGCAGGTGCTGCCGGGCTGGCTGTCGGGCGCGTTCGCGGCGATGATCGCAGCGGCGGTGATCGCGCATACCAGCGCGGTGCTCAATTCCACCGTTGCGCTCTATGCCGTCGATTTCCACAAACCGTTTTTCGGCGAAGCTGCCGATAACTGGCGCCTGAGCATGATCGTGACGGTCATCGTGACGATTTCGTCAGTGCTGCTGGTGCCGGTTTATGAGAACGCGACCAGCATCATCAATCTGCTTCAGCAATTGAACGGGCTGTCGTCGATGCCGATCCTGTCTGCCTTTATCGTCGGGCTGATGTTTAGGGGGGTGGGCGCGAGCGCGGCGACGTCGGGCGTGGTGTGGGGTGTGGCGCTTTACGCGCTCTACAGCTTTGGGTTGCAACCGGCGGGGATCGTGACGCTGCATTATATCGATTTCATGGTCATCACATTGGTGAGTTCGGTGCTGTTCGCGCTGGCGGTCAATCGCTTTGCTTTGGGGCGGCGCGCGGAGTTCGTCGGCTGGAAACGGGCCGCGGCGTGACGCTGGCGACGGACCAGCCGCACCGACGGCGCAATCCGCTGAACGGGCGCTGGGTGCTGGTCTCGCCACACCGGCTGGCACGACCCTGGCAGGGTCAGGAGGATGCGCCCGACCGGAGCACGGGGCCGTCCTATGATTCAAGCTGTTATCTGTGCCCCGGCAATGAACGTGCCGGTGGGCATCGCAACCCCGAATATGCCGGCACCTTCGTCTTCGACAACGACTTCGCCGCCATGCTGCCCAGTACCGCAGAGGCCGCAACCGAAGACCCGCTCTTCGCTGCCGAACAGGCGCGCGGGGTGGCGCGAGTGATTTGCTATTCGCCCGATCATGCGCTGACGATGCCCGAGCTGTCGCAGGCGGCGGTGCGCGGGATTGTCGATTGCTGGTGCGCGCAGAGCGCGGCGCTGGGCGCGACCTATCGATCGGTGCAAGTCTTCGAAAACAAGGGCGCGATGATGGGCTGTTCCAACCCGCATCCGCACGGGCAAATCTGGGCGACAGCGCATCTGCCTGATGAGGCAGCGACCGAGGACGCGACGCAGCGCGGCTATCGGGATCAGCAAAACGCCCCGATGCTGCTCGACCTTGCTGCGCGCGAGGCGGACGGGGAGCGGCAGGTTGCGGCCAACGGTGATTGGCTGGCGATCGTCCCCTATTGGGCGAGCTGGCCGTTCGAGACGCTGCTGCTGCCGCGCTTTGCCGTGCAGCGCATGCCCGACCTGACGCCCAATCAGCGCGACAGCCTGGCTGATATCCTGCGCCGGCTGACCGCGCGCTATGACAATTTATTCGCCACGCGCTTTCCCTATTCGATGGGGTGGCACGGCGCGCCGTTCGGGGAGGCCGACGTGACTCATTGGCAGCTTCACGCGCATTTTTACCCGCCGCTGCTGCGCTCGGCGAGCGTGCGCAAGTTCATGGTCGGCTATGAAATGCTCGCCGAACCACAGCGCGACCTGACGCCGGAAGCCGCCGCCGCGATGCTGCGCGCGGTGCCGGATGTGCTGGCATGACCGGGCCCAAAGAGCGTGCCGTCGCCGCTTATCGCGCGGCCTATGGCGAGGCACCTGCCCGGCTGAGCTATGCGCCGGGCCGCGTCAATCTGATCGGCGAACATACCGATTATAATGACGGCTTTGTCTTTCCTTGCGCGATCGATCGGGGAACGGCGGTCGCTTTTGGTTCGGCTTCCGACGCGATGATCGACGTCGTGAGCGCTGATTATGGCGAGGTCGACCGGTTCGATCCCACCGCGCCGTTCGAGGCAGCACCGGGCTGGCGCACCCATGTTCGCGCTGTGGCGGGCGTGTTCCGCGCACGCGGCATTGCGATCGGCGGGATGCGGATCGCGATTGCGGGCGACGTGCCGCAGGGGGCAGGCCTCTCCTCCTCCGCCTCGCTCGGCGTGGCGCTGGGCGCGACGTTCGACATCGAGGGGGCGCTCCACCCAACCGAGCTCGCGCTGATCGCCCAGGCGGCGGAGAATGATTTCGTCGGCTGCGCCTGCGGGATCATGGACCAGTTGATCTCCGCGCGCGGCGAAGCGGGCGCGGCGCTGCTGATTGATTGCCGGTCGCTTGAGGCCAGATCGGTGCCGCTGCCCGCCGATATGGCCGTGCTGATCGTCCATTCGGGCATCACGCGCGGGCTGGTCGACAGCGCCTATAATGAGCGCCGCGCCGCGTGCGAGGCGGTGGCGGCGCATTTCGGCATCGGCGCTTTGCGCGATCTGGACGCGGCGTCGCTGGCGGCGAATGAGGGCGCACTCGACCCCGTCGCCTTCCGCCGCGCCCGCCACGTCGTGACCGAAAATGCGCGAACGCTGGCGATGCCTGCCGTGCTCGCCGCGAGCGACTGGACCAGGATTGGCGCGCTGATGGCCGAATCGCACGCCTCGATGCGCGATGATTTCGAGATTACATTGCCCGAAATCGATCAGCTCGCCGGGACGCTATCGGCAGCAACCGGCGGCGTCGGCGGCGCGCGGATGACGGGCGGCGGCTTTGGCGGCTGCGTCGTTGCGCTCACTCGGCAAGACCGTTTACCCGCACTGAGGCAGGCAGCGCTCGACCATTTCGCTGCCATCGGCCGCGCGCCCGGCCTGATCCACGCCTGCCGACCCAGCGCCGGGCTGGAGCGCTCCCGCTACCAGAACTGAGTGCCCGGTGGCCCCTTGAACGGCCCGGCGACTGCGCTGGTAATCCAGCCGCCGTAGAAGCCGCCCGGCTGTGGTGTCACTTGCTCACCATTCACAAAGCAGGCGTCCATCGGGCCTGCATAAAAGGCGATGTGATCGCGCAGCATTGCAAAGCTCGGGGTGGGTGCGGGATAGGCCCAGCCGACGCGGCTTGCCCGTTTTGTCGGCCCGACAACATCGAAATAGCGCGCCTGGCCCTTCCATTCGCACATGCTCGCCGAGCCGCCGGCCAGTGCGAGCATCGCCTGATCGACATCGGCGGGCGGAAAATAATAGCTGGGCGGGTGGCTCGTCTCCAATGTGCGGACGCCGCTTCGGGTTTCGGCCAGGACCTGCCCGTCGAACAGGATGCGCAAATGGGCATCGGTCAATTGCGCGATGGCGGGGCGGGGATAGTCCCACACGCTCTCCTGGCCGGGCTGAATGGGGTCAGGGGTTGGATGGTGGATGGCGGACCTCCCTGGTCTTGCGATGACAAAGGCCAGCGCGTCGGTGCGCCACGTGACACATCATTGTTCGGGCGCGAATGACAGCATGGAATGCCGATACGCGTCGAGTGCCACACCGAGGCAACGGACTGTGGGCGATACCTGATCGTCCGGCACCACCTCCTTTTTGCTGATGATGAAGGTGGCGAAGGGAAGATCGCCCTTCGAACGGTGAAATTCGCTGCCCACCGCACCACAGCTTGAGGCGATATTGCGGCTAGCGCTGGCGGTCAAAAGCGGCTTTTGGCCCCGGTCCGTGACGCAACCGAACAAACCAAGGGTGGCAATGACGACGATCGAGTAATTTCGCATGGGAACTCTCCGACAGACGCTTCAGGCTAGCAGAAATGGGGCTGTGTAACATAGGCTAAGGCATAGCGATTTGCCCGCAGTCACGCCGGCGGCGGCACCAGCCCCCAGCTCTTCATCAGCACCGCCTGCGCGACCATTACAATCAGCCAGTGAACGACATCGGCTATCACCACGCGCGACTCCATCCCACGATAGCTGAGCGTCACCGCCAGCACCGGCAGCACGAAGCCCGCCCAGATCACCACGGCACTGCCCACCGCCATGATCCACGGGCTGGCCTTGTCCGGGGCGAGGATCAGCGCGCCCGCCAGAATCGACGCCAGCCAGAACTGCGCGAGCGCCGCCAGCACGATCAACCCCAGCGACGGCGGCTTTGCGCCCCAGCCGACGAGCAGATGATGCGCCGCATCGATGCTCAGCCCCAGCGCGGCCGCGGCAAGAATGGGCATCAGGTTGAGGAGGATATAGACCATCGGGTGCCCCAAACGGCCCTGAACTGGCCGCCGCGTCAGGCTATCCCCCCGCCCCCGCCCTGGCAACGGGCCACGCAAAACTTGACGCGGGGCCAGTTATGGCGCATCGCCCGCTCGCTCGTCCGGTCCTTTTTGCCGAGACCCGCCCAGCCGCCCTTTTGCGGCGCATCCCAATTGGACGTCCATGCCCTTCACCGCTCTCCCCCCGCTTCTGTCAGAAGCGCTCACCGCCCGTGGTTATACTGCCTTCACCCCCGTGCAGACGCAGGTGATCGAGCCCGAAGCGCTGGGCCGCGACCTGGTCGTCTCGGCGCAAACGGGCTCCGGCAAGACCGTGGCGTTCGGCATGGCGATGTCGGGCGAGATTCTCGACGAAAATGGCGCACTGCCCTTTATCCGCGAACCGCTCGCGCTGGTGATTGCGCCGACGCGCGAACTGGCGCTGCAGGTGAGCCGCGAGCTGATGTGGCTCTACGGCAAGCTCGGCGCGCGCATCGCGACCTGTGTCGGCGGGATGGACGCCGCCAAGGAACGCCGCAGCCTTTCGCAGGGCGCGCATATCGTGGTCGGCACGCCGGGACGGTTGCGCGATCACCTCGAGCGCGGCTCGCTTGACCTGCGCTCGTTGCGCGTTGCGGTGCTCGATGAGGCCGACGAAATGCTCGACATGGGCTTCCGCGAAGACCTGGAGCAGATCCTCGACGCGACGCCAACCGAGCGCCGCACGCTGCTGTTCTCGGCAACGATGCCCAAGCCGATCATCGCGCTCGCCAAGCGCTATCAGCGCGACGCGCTGCGCATTTCGACCGTCGGCGAGGATCGCGGGCATGGCGACATCAGCTATCAGGCGGTGACTGTCGCGCCTGCCGATATCGAGAATGTCGTCGTCAATCTGCTGCGCTTCCACGAAGCCGAAACCGCGATGCTGTTCTGCGCAACGCGCGACAATGTCCGCCACCTTCATGCCGGGCTGACCGAGCGTGGTTTCGGCGCGGTGGCTTTGTCGGGCGAGCATAGCCAGAATGAGCGCAACGCCGCACTCCAGGCGCTGCGCGATCAGCGCGCGCGCGTCTGCGTCGCGACCGATGTCGCCGCACGCGGCATCGATCTGCCGACGCTGAGCCTCGTCATCCATGTCGAGCTGCCGCGCGATGCCGAGGCGCTTCAGCACCGGTCGGGCCGCACCGGTCGCGCGGGCAAAAAGGGCACCGCGATCCTGATCGTCCCCTATCCGCGCCGCCGCATGGTCGAGCGGATGCTGACAGGCGCCAAGATCAACGCCGACTGGATCAACCCGCCATCGAGCGAGGACATCCGCAAGAATGATCGCGAGCGGTTGATCACCCAGTTGCTCGAACCCGTCGAGATCGACGAGGATGATCGCGAGCTGGCGCAGCGCCTGCTGACCGAGCGCCCGCCCGAGGAAATCGCCGCCGCACTCGTCCGCGCCTTCCGCGCGAAAATGCCCGCGCCCGAGGAATTGATCGACCGTGACAAGCAGCCGTTGGGCAGCGCTGACGGCCACCGCGCTGGCTTTGAGGACACCGTCTGGTTCAAAATGGGCATTGGCCGTCGGCAAAATGCCGATCCGCGCTGGATTTTGCCGCTCATCTGCCGCCGCGGCCACATCACCAAGAACGAGATCGGCGCGATCCGCATCGGCGCGAACGAAACCTTCTTCCAGATTCCGCGCGCCGCCGCTGCCAAATTCAAGGATTCACTGAAGCGCACTGCCGGTGGCAGCGATGATGACGGCGGCGTCGAGATCGAAGCGTCGGCGACGGGCCCCGCCGCCGAGGGCGGCAATGATCGCCACAAGCGCGGTGGCCCGCCGGTGAAGCGCTATGCGCCCAAGCCTTCGGGCGGTCGCCCGGGGGGTCCTCCAGGGGCACGCCCCGGCGGCCCACCGCGCGGTGGTCCGGGTGGTCCTGGTGGGCGGCCGAAACCGGCGTTTCGACCGAAGTAAGGCTGGGCGCGCGTTGCAGCCCGATCGCTATTCTTTTTTCTTCTTCCGTCACCCCGGACTTGATCCGGGGTCCCGCTGCTCAACAGCGGCGACAAGGGGCGGGACCCCGGGTCAAGCCCGGGGTGACGAGAAGATGGCATGGATAGGCTCATGAACACCGCCGCCCGCCGCATCCTGGTCGACGCCGATGCCTGCCCGGTAAAGGACGAAATCTACCGCGTCGCCGAACGCCACGCCGTGCCCGTCTCGATCGTCGCCAACAGCGCCTTCCGCGTACCCGTCAGTCCGATGGTCGAACGCGTGGTGGTGAACGACAGCTTCGACGCCGCCGACGACTGGATCGCCGAACGAGCGAACGCCCGCAGCATCGTTATCACCGCCGATATATTGCTTGCTGATCGTTGCCTGAAGGCAGGCGCGACCGTCATTGCCCCGACCGGCAAGCCCTTCACGACCAGCTCGATCGGCAGCGCCATCGCCACCCGCGCGATCATGGCCGACCTGCGCGCTGGCGGCGACGTGATCGGCGGCCCCGCGCCCTTCGGGAAGGTGGATCGGTCGCGGTTTTTGTCGGCGCTCGATGCGGCGTTGGTGAGGTTGAAGCGGGCGGTGTGAGGCTGACTTCACCGGCCGGAATTGGGTAGTTAGCTGCCGTTAGCAACTCGCCGACTAGTGTGCGTCATGTAGGGGATGATTGATGATCAAATTGCTCGGCCTTGCAATCGTTCTTCAGGCGCAGAGCCTATCGCCGCCAGTGCAGCGGCTAAGTGAACGGCTCTACTATGCAGACCCGTATGAGCAGGGTGTGATCTCATGTGATCGCAAAGTAGCGAAACGGCAGCGACGCGAGTTCGAGCGACGCTTTGGCACCCGTATCGCGGCATTGAAGCGGAAAGATATTGCGAAATGGGGCGTGGATACCGGCTTTGAGGCGATTGCATTGGGCCGCTGCTCTCGACTTACTGCAAGCTTAGACGCACGGTTTGAGACTGCCCTCCGAAAATTTGCCCTCGATCTTTCCGCAATCGAGCGCGAATATCCCTGACGAATGTCCGCTACTGGGCGATTCCTGCCCTTCCCTATCCGTCACCCAGGACTTGATCCGGGGTCCCGCTTTTCTTCGACCGGGCAAGGCAGCGGGACCCCGGGTCAGGCCCGGGGTGACGGGCTTGTGAAACATGGGGCGGTCGTTGCCCCCCAAGCAAAAAAAGCCCGCCGCCCCAGGGGAGGGGGCGACGGGCGGGTCCCGGTCTTTCCGGGTCTGCGCCCCCGCAAAGGGGGGAAAACGGAGGCGCAGGAAGGGAGGAGAAGATTAGATTTTGCGTGCGGCGATGATCGCGCCGCCCTTGCCTTGCTGCACCAGCACGGCGGTCTTCAAACCAGCAGGCGCTGCGGGGAGCGTGAAGCTCTGCGCCCGGCCCTGCCACTGGCCGATGCTGGTCAGCTGGCGGACGATGTTGCGATGCGGGATCGTGCGGCCGCCATTTTCGCCGGCCTGAATTGCAACTTCTACCGTGCGCGGGTCATAGTTGACCGCCCACACCGTTGCGCCACCATTGCCTGCGCCGACCGTCACCTGGTTGCCGACCACGTCGATTTCCGGGCCCGCCGAGTTGGCGTTACGCGCAATCGCCTGGTTCAACTCGCCTTCGCGGCTGCCGAGGACCGCGTCACGCCCGTTGACGATCACCTGCGGCGTCGCGACCTGGCCACGACCGGCGGTGTGGGCATAATCCCATTGGCGCGCGGTGAAGGCGGGGCTGGCGAAGGTGTCTTTCCAGCCAAGATTATCCCAATAGGTGACCGAAAAAGTCAGCGGGATGACGTCAGCGCGGTCGGCATATTTGTTGACCACGTTGATCGCCGGTGGGCAGGAGGAGCAGCCCTGGCTCTGGTAGAGTTCGATAACGGTTGGGTGGGCGGCATCGCCAGTGGCGGCAATCGCGGTTGCGGGTGCGCCGGCGCCTTCGCCCTCACCAGCAAGCGCCGAAGGGGTCGCCGTCGCGCCCGAGCAGGCAGCGAGGAAGAGAGCAGTCGAAGCAGCGAGGATGGTACGCATGATAGGCTCCTGAGTGTCCTGGAGAAGCAGGCCATCTGGCTGCCTCATGCTACCCTATTCGCGGGGGCCGCTAGGGTGGTTACAGGGCGCGCAAAAAATTGAGCGGCGCACGATGCATGGACGGTTGGAGGGCGGGGGTTTAGGCTGCACGCTCCACGATCCGTTTGGAAAAACCATCATGTCGATCAATCGCCGGAACATGATGATGGGCCCGGTAGCGTTTCCGCTCGCCGCCCGCGCCGCCGCCCTCCCCAAGGGTGGTGCGGCACGTTCCGATGATGAGGCCTATTGGGCCAGCATCGCCGCGCAATACGACGTCACCTCACAAGTCATTCAGCTGGAGAATGGCAATTGGGGCATCATGGCGCGTCCGGTGCTCGCCGCCTATGAACGCGCGATCGAGCGGGTCAATCGCGAGAATAGCTTCTACGCCAGGCGGACGATGGAGCAGGATCTGCTCGCGGTTCGGGCGCGCGTCGCGTCAGCGTTGGGCGTGGCGACAGACGAGATCGCGCTGACCCGCAATGCAACCGAAGCGCTGCGCGCGCTGATCGAGGGCTATACCAAGCTGCGCCCCGGCGACGCTGTGCTCTACGCCGATCTCGATTATGACAGCATGCAGGGCTATGTCGAAGGACTGCGCGCGCGGCGCGGTGTCGAGGTCACGCGCATCGCTTTGCCCGAGCCCGCGACCTGGCAGGGGCTGATCGATGCCTATGCGCAGGCCCTGGAGGCCAATCCACGGATCAAGTTGATTTTGCTCACCCATCTCAGCCACCGGACGGGGCTTGTCCTGCCGGTGCGCGAGATCACCGCGCTGGCACGGGCAAAAGGCGTCGATGTCATTCTGGATGCCGCGCATAGCTGGGGCCAAATCGACTTTTCCTTCCCCGGCCTGGGCGTCGATTTTGCTGGGTTCAACCTCCACAAATGGATGGGCGCGCCATTGGGGGTTGGCGTCGCTTATGTCCGCAAAACGCGGGTGCGCGATATCGATGTCGATCCCGCCAACGGGGGAGGCGAAGCAGACGATCTTCAGGCGCGCGTTCACACGGGCACCCCTGATTATGCCGCTCAGTTGACTGTGCCCGATGCGATCGCCTTCCAGGAGACAATCGGGGCCGGCCCGCGCGCGGCGCGGCTGAAGCTGTTGCGCAATCGCTGGGTGGAACCGCTGCGCCAGGTCGACGCGTTGCAGATTTTGACGCCCGCAGACTCCCGCCTATCCGGCGGCATCACGTCGTTTCGATTCAAGGGGAAAGGATCACGGGCCGACAATATCGCGATCGCCAAGCAGCTGCTTGACGAATTTGGCATTTTTTCGGTTCACCGCGTCGGCGTCGCGGCGGGGTGTTGCGTCCGGATTACGCCGGCGTTGTTTACGACGCTGGATCAGGTCGATGCGTTGGCTGTTGCGCTTAGAACAATCGCGGCGCGGATGGTGTAACCGGGCGCCAAGGCGCGCCGTTTACTACCAGCGAAGCAGCTTCGGCCCCACCAGCGCGCCCGCGCCCGCTGCCAGCACCATGCCCAGCGTATACCAGGTGAGCACAAAGGTCGCCGATACTTCGGGGCAATGCAGCCCATAGATCGTCGCGGCGCAGGCGCCCGAGACTAGCCCGGCCGCTGCCCCCGCTGCGGTCAGCCTTGTCGGCGCAAGCGCGCGGAATGCCCAGAGCATGCCGCCGAACACCGGCAGCGACAGCATCGCGACCCGCGCCGAACATTCACGCCAGCTGCCGCCCAACCACATCGGCAGCCAGCCGCCAACGGGTGTTTCGGACAGTTCGACAATCGAAGCGACCGCGAGCAGCGCGAACGGGACCAGGAGCAACCAGGCATGGCGCATCCGCGGCGCATCCGGCCGGGCGACATGCAGCGTGGCGACCAGCGCGAGCAGCGCCAGCGAAATCGTATAGGCCCATTTCATCGCAAAGCCGACGGTCATCATCGCGCCGGGCAGATCAGGCCGAAAGCCCATCCACGGCACCATCACGGCAAGCGCGGCCAGCCCACCACCGATCAGCCCGATCGCCAGCCGCTGTTCGGCAGCATAGGGGGAAATCGCGCGGGTATCGGCGCTGAGGGACTGGATCAGATCTTCGCTACGCATTACTTGCCCTTCAGTCGTTCAGCGAGCGCCTTAAGCCCGCGGTGGACGGAAACCTTCACATCGGCCTCGCTGATGCCAGCGCTTTCGGCAGCCTCGGCAACGCTCAACCCATCAATCTTCGTCTGGCGGATCGCCTTGGCCTGCTTGGGGGAAATACCCTCCAGCAGCTTGTCGACATCCAGTTGTGCGGACGCCGCCTCCTGGAATCCTTCCGCCATCAATATCTCTTCAAGTCCTTCGAACGACACGTTGTTCTTCGTGCGCCGGAAATGATCGATCATCTTGTACCGCGCAACCGCATAGGCCCAGGCCGTGAACGGCCGGTCGCGATCGTAACTCGCGCGCCTTGTGTGAATCGCAATCAACGTATCCTGCACCAGATCCTCGACATCATCACCGGCACCGCGCAAGCGGCGACCGAAGAAAGAGCGCAACAAAGGCAGCATCGCGGTCAGCAAGGCGTTTTGGGCGGCGGCGTCTCCATCGAGCCCGCGCACCATCAACGCCTTGAGCTGTTCCTCGCTCATTCCTCGCCGTGTTCCTGATAACGCCATTCGGTTCATCCGCGCGGAAGGTTACAATTCGGTCGCCAGCCCATGCCGATAGAATTTTTCTTACCCAGTTGTAACCATGTTTCGCTGCGCCGCGAAAAAGCAACCACGACCTGCCTTTCGGGGCCTCCCAGGTTGTCGGGCGGCGCGATTTCCCCCAAGGGTCGCGCCGCTCGTTATGGGATACACTCCCCATCGACAAGCACGGGCCGATGCGCCATTCGATCGCAACACCATTGTCTGCGAGAGAATTTGCCATGCGCGAAGCCGCCATTATCGCCACTGCCCGCACCCCGATCGGCAAGGCCTATCGCGGCGCCTATAATGCCACCGAAGCACCCGTGCTGGCCGGCCATGTGATGAATGCGGCGATCGAGCGCGCCGGCATCGATCCGGCCCGGATTGACGAGGCGTTCTGGGGCGTCGGCAATCAATGGGGCACGCAAGGCGGCAATGCCGGACGGATGGCGATCTTTGCCGGGCAGCTGCCGCAATCGGTACCCGCCTTCACGCTCGATCGCAAATGCGGATCAGGGCTGACCGCCGTCGCGCTCGCCGCGCGGACGATCATCTGTAACGAGGCCGATGTGGCGCTGGCCGGCGGGATGGAATCGGTGAGCATGACGGTGACCAAGGACGCGCCGCGCTATATCAACCAGTCGGTCATCGCCCATGAGCCGGCAGCCTATATTCCGATGATCGAAACCGCCGAGATCGTCGCCGATCGCTATGGCATCAGCCGCGCCGCCCAGGACGCCTATGGGGCCATGAGCCAGCAGCGCGCCGCACGCGGGCTGGAAACGGGCGCCTTTGTCGAGGAAATTGCCCCGATCACCGTTGACCGCGCCCTGTTCGACAAGGAGGGCAACAAGACCGGCACTGAGACGATCACCGTCAGCCAGGACGAAGGCATTCGGCCCGGCACGACTTTGGCCGCGCTGGAGGGCCTGAAAACGGTGTGGCCCGGCGGCCAGTTCACCGGCCCCGGCACCAACATTACCGCAGGCAATGCCAGCCAACTATCGGACGGCGCGAGCGCGCAGATCGTGATGGACCGCGCAACCGCCGTGGCAGAGGGCAAGGAAATTCTGGGCATCTATCGCGGATTTCAGGCGGCAGGTTGCGCGCCTGATGAAATGGGAATCGGCCCGGTTTTCGCCATCCCCAAATTGCTCGACCGCGCCGGGCTGTCGGTCGCTGATATCGGGTTGTGGGAATTGAACGAGGCTTTTGCCAGCCAGTGCCTCTATTGCCGTGACACGCTGGGCATCGATCCCGAAAAGTACAACGTCAATGGCGGCGCGATTGCGGTTGGCCATCCCTTTGGGATGACGGGCAGCCGGCTGGTCGGCCATGCCCTTATTGAGGGCCGCAAGCGTGGCGTGCGCTATGTCGTGGTGTCGATGTGCACTGCTGGCGGGATGGGCGCTGCGGGGTTGTTCGAAATCGTCTAACCCGCACCAACACAGGCCTTCTCCGCGCCGCAACTGGCCATTAGAGCAATTTGCGCGCCTTGGAGCGCCTGCCCCAAGGCGAGTCGCCGATGCGTTCCGCATATGTTGAAGAAGCCAGGGATGATGATCGCGCGCGGCTTCGGCGGCGGGCGATCGGATTCCTGCTGGCGGTTGCGGTCGAGCTGTTGGTGGTCATCGTCCTGCTGACCCTGGGCCCGCCGAAATTTGGCGTGCCGGGTGGCGATGGCAAACCCAAGACCTTCACCATCACGCAAGTCGCCGAGAAAAACGAGGCCAAGAAAACGCCGCAGAAAAAGCGCGCCGCCAAGGTGACCAAGGCGGTGCCACCACCGCCGCCAAGCCCGCCCGTGCCGCCCCCAACCCCGCTCGGTCCGATTCCCGGCCTGCTGACGCTTACCCGCGAGCAATATATCGCCGCCGATATCGGCAAGATCAAATCGACCCGCGCGGAAGTTGCCGATGCCGCGCCAGAGGGCGATTCAGCCGATGACAGTCAGGTTGCCGGCACTGGCCCCAATGGCGAACCGCTCTTCGATGCCGAATGGTACCGCGAGCCAACCGAGGCGCAGATGGCCTTTTACTTGCCCAAAGGGCTGCGCGGCGGATCGGCGTTGATCGCCTGCAAGACCGCCCCCCGGTACAAGGTGGTTGATTGCGTGCTGCTCGGCGAAAGCCCACCCGGCACCGGCCTTGCCCGCGGCGTGCGCGAAGCATCCTGGCAATTCCAAGTCCGCCCGCCGCGCAAAGGCGGCAAGCAGCTACTGGGTGCCTGGGTGCGGATCCGGTTCGATCTGATCGAGCGCAAGCGATAGCGCCCGGCGATTAGACGAGCCGAGTCTTGATCACCGGGTGCGATTCGATCGTGCGGTGGACGGGGCATTTATCGGCGATCACCAGCAACCGCGCGCGCTGCGCCTCGCTTAAATTGCCACTCAGCGTGATCGCGCGCTCGATCACTTCGATCTTGGGGCGGCCCTCGCCGGTCGCCAGGCAGTCCTCCGAATGGCAGCGGCTATGGCTGAGCGATACCGACACCCCGTCGAGCGGGATTTTTTCCCGATCGGCGACGAGCTTGATGGTCATCGCGGTGCAGGTCCCCAGCCCCGACAGCAGCAGATCATAGGGCGTCGGCCCAAGATCCGCCCCCCCTGCCTTAATCGGCTCATCGGCAAGGAAGCTGTGGCCTGATGAATCGACAATCGAGGTGAATTTGGCCTCAGTGGACGTCACCCGAACATGCCCTTCATCTGGCGCATCACGGGCAAGTGGCGGCAGCAAATAAGGCTCGACCCAGGCCGAAATCATTGCGGCGGCATAGGCAGCCGGCCCCGCCTGGGTAAGCAGGTGATCCGCGCCATCGAGCGAGATAAAGCTTTTCGGATGTTTGGCGGCGGTGAAAATCTCGCCGGCATTTTCAATCCCCACGGTCGCGTCGGTCGGGGCGTGCATGACGAGCAGGGCGCGCTTCAGCCGCGCCAGGCGCCCGGCCTGATCATGCCCCTCAACAGCATCCAGAAACGCACTTGAAACCTCAAACGGGCGGCCGCCTATGGTGATTTCGGCTTGCCCTTCGGCACGCACCCGCGCGACCTGATCGCCCAATTGGTGGAGGACATGCGCCGGATCAAACGGCGCGCCGATCGTCACGACTGCCGTCGTTTCCGGGATTTGCTCAGCGGCGGCGATCACCGCTGCACCCCCCAGCGAATGGCCAACCAGAATCGCGGGCGCGCCAACATTGTCCCGCAAATAGCCCGCTGCTGCCACCAGATCACCGACATTGGCCGCAAAATGGCTGTCAGCGAAGTGACCCTCGCTTTTGCCAAGCCCGGTGAAATCAAAGGCCAGCGTGGCGATGCCGTGTGCCGCCAGCGCAACGCTGATCCGGCGCGCGCCGTGGCTGTTGGATGTGCAAGTGAAGCAATGCGCAAAAAGGGCGACGGCACGGACCCGGCCCGGCGGCATTTCCAGCCGCCCGACAAGCCGATTGCCGGCGGCATTGCTGAATTCCACGTCGCGCCGCATCCGCCTTCTCCCTAATCAGTTATCCTGCCACTATAGTATTTGGGCACAGCAAGTGGAGCAGCAAGATGGCGGATATGGCACTGGTCACCGGCGCATCCGCCGGGCTGGGCGTGCATTTTGCGCTGGCGCTGGCGGCGCAAGGGCATGATGTGATCCTGACAGCACGGCGCAGCGACCGGCTCGATCAGCTCGCCCAGCAAATCCGCGACCGCTTTGGGACGCAGGCGCACGTCATCCCCGCTAATCTTGCCCAGCCAGGTGCGATTGCCGGGCTGATGGCGGATATCGCCAAACAAGGCCTGGCGGTGAACCTGCTGGTCAACAATGCCGGCTTTGGCGCGCGCGGTGATTTCGCGGCGCTGGATGGTGCGGCGCAGGCTGAAATGATCGATGTGAATTGCCGGGCGCTGATCGAGCTCTGCCACGCGGTGCTGCCCGGCATGCTGCAGATGCGGCGCGGTGGGATATTGAACGTCGCCTCTACTGCCGCCTTTCAGCCTGGGCCGTGGATGGCGGTCTATTATGCGTCCAAGGCGTTTGTGCTGAGCTTTTCCGAAGCGCTGCATGAAGAGGTCAAGCCACATGGCGTGCATGTCACGGCCTTGTGTCCCGGGCCGACGCGGACAGAATTTTTCGAAGCGGCAGCAATGGAAGATGTCTTCTTCCGGCGCTTCGCCACGGCGCCCGAGCCAGTGGTGCGCGATGGCCTGGCCGCGTTGAAGGCCAATCGCCCGGTCGTAATTCCGGGGTTGATGAACCGGGTGATGGCAAGTGCAACCCGTTTCACGCCGCGCTGGGTAACGCGCAAGGCGGCAGGTGCCGTGCAGCGCGGACGGACCCACAGCGAAGGTTAAGCGACGACCCGCACCCAGAGCGCCGAGGCATCATCCGAGATTTTGTACCGCGGAAAGCGGACGCATTCGGCATCGCCCGCTTCGATCGCGCGCAATTTGGTGGCAAGTGGGGCCAGCCCTTCTGCCGCCACCGCCGCCATCAATGCCGCCTCGTCCATCGCCCCATAGCCATCCACCAGCGCGGCAAAGCCGTCCGTCATCAGCAATAATTCGTCCCCCACGGCAACGGGGACGATGGCCAGGTTGACCATGTCCGCGCCTTCCGGTTCCACGCCAAGAACTTGCCGACCCGGGCGCTCGCGCGAGGTCCGCAGGCTGTCGATGATCGACGCTGGCCGGGGCTTTTGGGCAAGCTCATGCCCGGCATGGCGGGCGGCACGGGCCGATTCGTCACCCCGTTCGGCTGGCGGACCAATCCGCTCAACCAGCGTGCCGCGCCGGATCAGCACTGAGCAGTCACCGAGCCAGCCAAGCTCCAGCCCCTCGGCCGTCACCCGCGCGACCAGAAAGGCGGCACTCGGCAATTCCCAGCGCGACGCCGGTGCCCGCGTGCACACCGCATCAAAACGCCGCGACAGCCGCGCAAACACACCCTTGCACACGGCCATCAACGGGGCATCGCCAGCAGCTGCAAAGGCAGCATTGGCCTCCATCGCAATCCAGGCAGCACCGCCCCGGCTGCCCAGCAATCCCGGATCGCCAAGATCGGTCGCGCCATCGATTACCCAGGCGAGCGCATCGCCGGTGCCAACGCGATCGTCATTGGGGACACTGGACTCGCCCGCCAGACTGATCGACTGAAGAAGATCAAACCGCATCGCATCACCTTAGCCGCGGGATGTGACGAATTTCAGTCGGCGAACAACAACACTGGCGTTTCGAGATATTTCTTCAGCAATTGCACGAAGCTCGCTGCGTCCCAGCCATCGACGACGCGGTGATCGCAGCTGATCGACAGGTTCATCAGTTTCGCACGGACGATCTCATCGCCGACAAACACCGGCCGCTCGACGATCTTGTTGGGGCCAATGATCGCGACTTCGGGCCGGTTGATGACGGGTGTCGTGGCAATCCCGCCAAGTGGGCCGAGTGAGGTGATGGTGAGCGTCGATCCCGACAATTCCTCTACCTTGGCCTTGCCCGTGCGCGCAGCCTCAGCCAGGCGACCGATCTCGCTCGCCAATTGCCAGACATTCCTGTCCTGCGCATCGCGGATCACCGGGACCATCAGGCCGGCGGGGGTCTGCGTCGCCATGCCGAGATGGACTGCGCCGTGGCGGGTAACCACCCCGCCCTCATCGTCATAGCGCGCGTTGATCATCGGGAAATCGGGGATCGCTTTGCAGATGGCCGCGATCAGCAGCGGCAGCATAGTGAGTTTGGGGCGAGCACCGCGATTGTCGTTCAGGTCGGCGCGCATCGCTTCAAGCGCGGTGACGTCGATTTCATCGACATAGGTGAAGTGCGGGATGTGGCGCTTCGCCGCCTGCATATTCTCGGCGATCTTGCGGCGCATGCCGATCACCTTGATCGGTTCGTCAGCGCGGGCGCGGCTGGCATGCGGCGCGTGATAGCCCTCGCCCGATCCATAGCGCAGATAGGCGTCGAGGTCAGCATGGCGGACGCGGTCGCTGTCAGTCTTCACGTCGGCGAGATCGATGCCGAGATCGGTGGCGCGAGCACGCACGGCGGGCGAGGCGAGGATTTTCTCCACTCCCCTCCCGCTTGCGGGAGGGGTTGGGGGTGGGAGCGCGGTTTTGGCAGGCGATGACTGCGTTTGTGGCACGGGCCCACCCCCGTCCCCTCCCGCAAGCGGGAGGGGGGAAGGCGCCCCCCCCCTCACCCCAGGATTCTCAGCACCATATTGCTCGGCGACCTCGGTCTGCTCGGCACTTGGCGGGGCCGCCTTCAGCTCGGTAGTGACGGGCGCGAGCGCTGGCGCCTCTTCCGCCGACAAATCCCCCTCGGTTTCGATCACCACCAAAGCCGCACCAATCGACACCTGATCCCCGACTTCACCCGCCAGCTCGACCACCACGCCTGACACGGGCGATTCCATCTCGACGGTCGCCTTGTCGGTCATCATGTCAGCGATCTGCTGATCTTCTTCGATCCGGTCGCCAACAGCGACGTGCCAGGCGACGATTTCGGCTTCCGAAATGCCTTCGCCGATATCGGGCAATTTGAAGGTGAAGCGAGCCATTATGCGTCCTTCATGATCTTTTTGAGTGCCTCGCCGATCCGGACCGGCCCAGGGAAATAGGCCCATTCCAGGCTATGCGGATAAGGCGTGTCGAATCCGGTGACGCGCTCGATCGGCGCTTCCAGGTGATAGAAGCAGCGCTCCTGCACTAGGGCCGAAAGTTCCGCGCCAAAACCGCTGGTCCGTGTCGCTTCATGCACGATCATGCAGCGGCCGGTTTTCTTGACTGATGCCTCGATCGTCTCAATGTCGAGCGGGACGAGGGTGCGCAGGTCAATCACTTCGGCGTCGACCCCCGCCTCGACCATCACCGCCAGCGCGACATGGACCATCGTGCCATAGGCAAGCACCGTCAGTGCCTCACCGCTGCGCACAACCTTCGCCTTGCCGAGCTCGATCTTGTAATAGCCGGTCGGCACCTCGCCTGCGGGATGTTGCGACCAGTTCTGCGTCGGCTTGTCCCAATGGCCGTCGAACGGGCCATTATAGATGCGTTTGGGTTCGAAGAAGATCGTTGGATCATTATCCTCGATTGCCGCGATCAGCAGCCCCTTGGCATCATAGGGCGTTGACGGAATCACCGTCTTCACACCGGAGATATGGGTGAAAATGCCCTCGGGGCTCTGGCTGTGCGTCTGGCCACCGAAGATCCCGCCACCAAAAGGAGAGCGAACCGTAATCGGCGCGGTGAACTCGCCCGCCGAGCGATAGCGCAGCCGCGCCGCCTCGCTCACCAACTGGTCGAGCGCTGGGTAGATATAATCAGCGAACTGGATTTCGGGGACCGGGCGCAGGCCATACGCCCCCATGCCAACCGCGACACCAATGATGCCGCATTCGCTGATCGGCGTATCGAACACGCGGCGCGTGCCATATTTCGCCTGCAGGCCAGCGGTCGCCCGGAACACACCGCCGAAATAGCCGACATCCTCCCCCATCACGACAATATCGGGGTCGCGATCCATCATCACATCCATCGCGGAGTTGATCGCTTGGATCATGTTCATGCGCGTGGTGGATTCGGTCATGACGAGACACCCACCGCGCCAGCGGCCCCAAAAATCTTTTTCTCCGCGCCTCTGTGCCTCCGCGCGCACAAAAAGCAGGTTGGTTCGCGCGGAGGCGCGGAGCCGCGGAGGAAGAAGTCAAAAAAGTGCTTTGCGGCTGCGCCGCCGAGAAAAGCGCTGCTCACTTCAGTGCCCATGGTCGGCCACTTGCCGTTTCCTCGGCGATCATCTGCGCCTGCTGCTCGCGCAGATGCCAGGGCATTTCTTCGAACACGCCATCGAAAAGGCCTTCGAGCGGCTGGTGCAGGCCGTGGCCCAGAATGCCGTTCTTTTCGGCTTCCTTCTGCGCGGCTTTTACCGTCTCGGCCAGTTCAAGGTCTTGCGCTGCGTGCCGTTCCTCATCCCATTCGCCAATCGCGATCAAATGGTCCTTCAGCCGCTTGACCGGATCACCCAATGGCCAGGCGGTCGGCTCCCCTGCCGAGCGATACTGGCCGGGATCGTCGGACGTCGAATGCCCTTCGGCACGATAGGTGAAATGCTCGATCAGCGTTGGCCCCTGATTGGTGCGCGCCCGCTCTGCCGCCCATTGGGTTGCGGCGTACACGGCAAGCGCGTCATTGCCATCGACGCGCAAGCCAGCAATGCCATAGCCGACCGCGCGCGCCGCAAATGTGGTCGATTCCGCCCCGGCAAAGCCCGAAAAGCTGCTGATCGCCCATTGGTTATTGACGATGTTGAAGATCACTGGCGCACGGTAGACGCTGGCAAAGGTGCAGGCAGAGTGAAAATCGCCCTCCGCCGTCGATCCCTCGCCACACCAGGTTGCGGCGATTCGCGTATCGCCCTTGGCCGCGCTCGCCATCGCCCAGCCGACGGCCTGCGGATATTGGGTGGTGAGGTTGCCTGAGATCGAGAAGAACCCCGCTTCCTTCACCGAATACATGATCGGCAGCTGTTTGCCCTGCAACCGATCACCCCGGTTCGAATAGATCTGGTTCATCATGTCAACGAGGCTCCAGCCCCGCGCAATCAGCAAGCCCTGCTGCCGATAGGAAGGGAAACACATATCCTCATAATCAAGCGCATGGGCGGCGGCGACGGCGATCGCCTCTTCGCCTGTGCATTTCATATAAAAGCTGGTCTTGCCCTGCCGCTGGGCGCGAAACATGCGTTCGTCGAACGCGCGGACCAGCGCCATGCTGCGCAGCATACGGCGCAGCATATCGGGTGACAATTTGGGATCCCAGGGGCCAACCGCTTGCCCGTCATCATCGAGCACGCGGATCAGCGTATAGGAAAGCTCCGTGAAGCTATCGGGCCGCGCCGCGGTATCGGGGCGCGCCGCGCTGCCCGCTGGCGGCACATCGACATGGACAAAATCCACCGCATCCCCCGGCCGGAACTTTGGTTCGGGCACGTGCAGCGAAAGCGGTTGCAAATTGGCGCGCGGCGGATCGCCAGACATGGTCTCTCCAATGCGAGTTCCCAGACAGTCCGGGACTCGCTTATTGGCACCTTGTTATAAAATTTCAACAGCAATGGCGAGGGGTCAGCGACCACCAAATGCCGCAATAGCTGCCCGCGCAATGGGTTCACCCCATTCCTGGACAAAATGACCCCCGTCCTCAATAATCATCGGTTCAGGACACCCCTTAATCTGCTTGCGCAGCGCCTCCATCTGGACGGGCCCCAACACCGGATCAGCCGCACCGACCGCCATGAAGCTTTGCCCGTTCCAGCGCTGCGACCAGAATTCGCTTGCCGCCCTGCCGATCGCCGCGCCCGGCATATCGCGCTCAATCGGCACCAAAGCCGGGAAAATCTGTGCGCCCGCTTTGTAACTCGCATCGGGATAGGGCGCGTCATAAGCAGCGATCTCCGCTGCGGTCAGGTGCGGGGTGCCGCGTGCAATCAGCGCGCCGATCGGCAAATCAGGGGTCGACATCGCATAGGTTTTCCACATCATGAAGCCTGGACCCGGAGGCGCGCCGGTGCCGATGCCGGTATTCATCACGATCAGCCGATCGATCCGTTCGGCCATGCCCGGCGCGACTGGCAAGGTCAGCCCGATCAGCCCGCCCCAATCCTGCACCACCAGCGTAACATGCTTTAGGTCGAGCCGTTCGATCAGCGCGATCAACCAATTGCGGTGGAAATCAAAGCTGTAATCTTCCTGGCGCACCGGCTTGTCGGAGCGGCCAAAGCCCAGAAAATCGGGGCAGATCACCCGCGCGCCGGTTTCCAGAAACACCGGGATCATCCGCCGGTAGAGGAAGCTCCAGCTTGGCTCGCCATGCTGACACAGGAACACCCGGTCTGCATCGGCGGGCCCGGCATCAACATAGGCGCTGCGCAGCCCCTCATATCCTGGCAGATCATCAACATAATGGACCGGAAAATCGAAATCCGGAATCGCTGCAAAGCGTTCATCTGGGGTGCGCTTGGCTTCGATCATCGCGATAATGTCCTCTATTGGCAGGTTATGTGTCAATTTATCACTGAATCTTTGATCGGCAACCGTCAAATCACACACGGCAATCGTCAGGGATCATTAACCCGGATCGTGCATTATGCTCACCGAGACAGGAGCCGCGACATGCACATGCAGCCGATCTACCGCACCAAAGCCCGCACCGTTCGCGTTCCCGCCATTGATGCGGTCATCGGCATGGTCATCCTGGCCGGATCGGCGATGCTGCTGCTCCCGTCGCTGGCGCTCTATTCGGTTTATGTTGCAGCGGCGCTGGTGGCCCGCGCGTTTTGGAAAAACCCGCGCGCCGGCCGCTGAGCGCCGATCAGATCGCTACGACAGACTGTTCGATCACACCGAAAATGGGATGATGCCGATCGTCTTCGGCCCAAATCCGCACTGAATCGCCAGGTTGCAAGAACGGCGTGGCCGCCGCACCGCCCAAAATTGTCTCAACGGTGCGCAATTCGGCCAGGCAGGCATAGCCCGCACCGCCATCCGAAATTGGCTTGCCGGGCCCGCCATCCACCCCACGATTCGACACGGTCCCCGATCCGATGATGGTGCCCGCACCAAGCGCGCGCGTCTTTGCTGCGTGAGCAATCAACGTCCCAAAATCGAAGGTCATATCGACACCTGCATCAACCCTGCCGAGCGGCTTGCCATTCAGATCGATCATCAGCTTGCGGTGGAGCTTGCCGTCCTGCCACCAGCTGCCCAGCGCATCGGGCGTGACGAACACGGGTGAGAAGGCGCTTGCCGGTTTCGATTGAAAGAAGCCGAAGCCCTTGGCCAGTTCGCCGGGGATAAGGTTGCGCAGCGATACGTCGTTGGTCAGCCCGACCAACCGGATGGCGGCCAGCGCCTCATCCCGGCTGGCGCCCATCGGCACATCGCCGGTGACGACCACGACTTCGGCTTCGAGATCGCAGCCCCAGGCCACATCCTTCAGCGGAATGGCGTCACGCGGGCCCAAAAAGCCGTCCGATCCGCCTTGATACATGAGCGGGTCATGCCAGAAACTGTCGGGCATCTCCGCCCCGCGTGCTTGCCGCACCAGCGCAACATGGTTCACATAAGCGGAGCCATCGGCCCATTGATAGGCCCGTGGCAAGGGGGCCGCCGCGCCATGTTCGTGGAAGCGCCGCATCGGGATCGCTTCATGCTCCAGGTCGGTCGACAGGTTCTTAAGATCGGGCAGCAGCCGATCCCAATTGTCGAGCGCCGCCTGCAGGGTGGGGGCGATATGCGTGGCATCGGCATACCAAGCGAGATCGGGGGACACGACGATCAATGCCCCGTCGCGACCCTTTTTAAGGCTGGCCAGTTTCATAGTCTCTCCTGCGCTTTCTTGTTTTGCTGACCTTACTCGCCTGAACCAGCGTGTCGAGGCCAGCGAATAGGCCCAACGGCGCTATTGACCGCGTCGCCGCGCCACCGCAGTTTGGGCGAAAGGTTTCAAGAGAGGACTGACATGCTCGACACGCTCCCCGGCCGCTTCGCCTATAACGAAGATCATGAGGCGTTCCGCCAAACGGTGCGCAGCTTCCTGCAAAAAGAAGGCGTGCCGAATGTCAATGAATGGGAAGCGAATCGGATCGTCCCCAAGAAGTTCTGGCGCGATGCAGGTGAAATCGGGATGCTCTGCCCAACCGTGCCAGAGGCTTATGGCGGGCTTGGCCTGGATTTTGGGTATAATGCGATTGTTGACGAAGAAATGAGCTATCTGGGCGTGCCCGCCGGGTTCACGCTGCAATCCGATATCGTGTGCGATTACCTCGTCCAATATGGCTCGGAAGAAGAGAAAAAGCAGTGGCTGCCCAAGCTTGTATCGGGCGAGACGATCACCGCGATTGCGATGACCGAGCCGGGCACTGGCTCTGACCTGCAGGCGATCCGCACCTCCGCCAAAAAGGACGGCAATCATTACGTCATCAATGGGTCCAAAACCTATATCACCAATGGCCAGAATGCCGATCTGATCCTGGTCGTCGCCAAGACCGATCCCGATGCGAAGCCCGCTTATAAGGGCATGTCGATCATCCTGGTTGAAAGTGATCGCGAGGGCTTCAAGCGCGGCCGCAAGCTCGACAAGATCGGCCAGGACGCCGCCGATACGAGCGAATTATTCTTTGAAGATGTCCGCGTGCCGATGACCAATTGCCTGGGCGAAGAGGGCAAGGGCTTTATCTATCTGATGAGTCAGCTGCCGCAGGAGCGCTTGTCGATTGCCATCGGGACCCAGGCATCGGCCCAGCGCGCGTTTGATGACACCGTGGCCTTCACCAAGGAGCGCAAGGCGTTTGCCGGGATGGTGTTCGATTTCCAGAACACCCGCTTCGTGCTGGCCGATCTCAAATCGAAATTGCAGGTCGGCTGGGCGCATCTCGATTGGGCGATCAAGCGCCACCTTGCCAAGGAACTGACGCCGACTGAGGGCGCCGCCGCCAAATTGTGGCATACCGAATTGCAATGGGAAGTGATGGACAAGTGCCTGCAGCTCCATGGCGGCGCTGGCTATATGAACGAATATCCCATCGCCCGCATGTGGCGCGCCGCGCGTGTCAGCCGGATTTATGGCGGCACCAATGAGATCATGAAGGAGCTGATCGGGCGGTCGCTTTAGGGCTGGTCTTAAAGCCGCCTCATTCTCGGTTCCGTCACCCGGGATTTGCTGCGGGGTCGATCATCCCGCAGCAGTCCAATCCCCAGGGCAAGCCGTTGACTTGGGACCGCGATCTCGAAATGGTGTGAACAGCCGCCGATAAGGCGCAAAAGGGGAAATCGATGCGTTACCGGAGTTTGCCAGCGCGGCCACGCCTGTTGTTTTCGGCACTGTTGGGCGCATCCTTGCTCTCCGCCTGTGCGACCACCGGCGATGCCAAGCCAAAGAGTACCGCCAGCGCACCGGCCAAATCCGGCCCTGGCTTGGGCAAGGGCTATAGCCACGATCCCTTCCCTTCGACCTACAAAGCCTATCCCGGCGTGCCGACGCTCGTGACCAATGTGACGATTTTTGACGGCGAAGGCGGTACGATGACCAAGGCATCGGCGCTGTTCGCTGATGGCAAGATCGTCGAAATCGGCCAGACCATTGCTGCCCCCGCTGGCGCGACGGTGATCGACGGCACCGGCAAGGTGCTGACCCCTGGCATCATCGATATCCACAGCCATTTGGGCGACTACCCCTCCCCCGGCGTCCAGGCCAATTCCGACGGCAATGAAGCCACGAGCCCGGTTACTGCCGATGTCTGGGCCGAACATAGCGTCTGGCCGCAGGACCCGGGTTTCAGCCGGGCGCTCGCCAATGGCGGCGTCACCACGCTGCAGATTCTGCCTGGATCAGCGAACCTGTTCGGTGGCCGATCGGTGGTGGTGAAGAATGTTTATGCCCGCACCGAACAGGGGATGAAATTCCCCGGCGCACCCTATGGCCTGAAAATGGCGTGCGGCGAAAACCCCAAGCGCATTTATGGCGGCAAGGGTCGCCAGCCATCGACCCGGATGGGCAATATCGCTGTCGACCGCCAGACCTGGGCGCGCGCGGCTGAGTATAAGCGCCGCTGGGACAAATATGAAAAGGACGGCGGCGAACCCCCGACCCGCGATATCGCGATGGATACGTTGCGCGGCGTGTTGGACGGCGAAATTCTGGTCCAGAATCATTGCTACCGCGCCGATGAAATGGCCATTGTCATGGATATGGCCAAGGAATTTGGCTATAAGGTCACTGCATTCCATCATGCCGTTGAAGCGTACAAGATCGGCGATCTGCTGAAGGCCAATAGCACTTGCGCGGCTGTTTGGGCCGATTGGTGGGGCTTCAAAATGGAAAGCTATGACGCGATTAGCGAAAATCTGGCGCTGCTGCAGAAGGCGGGGGCGTGCGGGATGATCCATTCCGATGATGCCAACGGTATCCAGCGGCTGAACCAGGAAGTCGCCAAGGCGCTGGCCGCCGGCCGCCGCGCGGGCATCGATATTTCCGACGCAACCGCCTGGACCTGGCTCACCATCAACCCCGCCAAGGCGCTGGGCATTGCCGACAAGACCGGCAGCCTGAAGGTCGGCAAGATGGCTGATCTGGTGCTGTGGAACGGCAACCCATTCAGCGTCTATTCGCGGCCCGAAAAGGTCTGGATCGATGGCGCGTTGCTCTATGACGCCACCAATCCGAAATTGCGCCCCGTATCCGATTTCGAACTCGGCCAGCCAGGCTCGGGAGACACCAAGTGAAGCATCTGCTCCTGCTCACCGCCGCTATTCTGGCCACCCCGGCCGCCGCTCAGTCGGTGGCGATCACTAACGCCCGGCTCGTCATCGGGGACGGGTCCGCGCCGATTGACGGCGGCACTGTCGTCGTCCGCAACGGCAAGGTCGTTGCGGCAGGCGTCGGGGTCGCCGTGCCAGCGGGGATCGAGACGATTGATGCCGGTGGGCGGTATGTGACGCCCGGCATTGTCGCGGGCTTCACGCGGATGGGCATTGTTGAGGTCGATGGTGTCGATCAGACCAACGATGCCGGTGCCAGCGGCAGCCCATTCCATGCAGCGATCGACATCGCGCCGGCAGTCAATCCGCACACCAGCTCAATCCCGCTCAACCGCGCAGAGGGGGTGACTCGCGCCATTGTTGCCCCGGAAAATCGCGGATCGATCTTTGCCGGGCTCGGCGCGGTGATCGATCTGGGCGCGGACACCAATCCGATCAGCACGCCACACGCCTTCCAATTCATGGAATATGGCGAAGGCGGCGCGGGTGCGGCAGGGGGCAGCCGCCCGGCGGCGCTGGCCATGTTCAAAAATGCGCTGGTCCAGGCGCGTGCCTATGCCAGCAATCCCAAAGGCTATGCTGATCAAGGCAAGGACGCGTTGCTGACGCGCGCCGATGCGGAGGCTTTGGGCGCAGTCGTCACGGGTAAAATGCCGCTGTTGATCCATGTCGAACGCGCGTCTGACATGCTGGCGCTGATCGACATCAAAAAGACGATGCCGCAACTGCGCATGGTTTTTGTTGGTGTGTCGGAAGGCTGGACGATTGCCAGCGAGCTTGCCGCCGCAAAGATCCCGGTGATCGCCAGTGCGCTGAACGATCTGCCCGAATCCTTTGAAACGCTGGCGGCGACCCAGTCCAATGTCGGGCGCATGAAGGCAGCTGGCGTGACGGTGGCCATCGGCACGATCAACGACAATGAAGCGCGGCAGGCACGGCTCGAAAAACAATATGCCGGTAATCTTGTCGCGCTCGGCAAGGTGCCCGGCGCGAACGGGCTTGACTGGAATGCGGCCTTTGCCGCGATCACCTCCGTCCCCGCCGAAGCGGTCGGACTGGGCGGCGATATCGGCTCGCTCAAGCCCGGACGGCAGGGCGATGTGGTGATCTGGTCGGGCGATCCGCTCGAGCTCGATTCCGCTGCGCTGTCAGTATGGATCAGCGGCGTCAAACAACCCCTGCAAACGCGCCAGGCGCTGTTGCTCAAGCGCTATCTGCAGCCGCAGGAAGGGGCGCTGCCCAAGGCCTATGAGCGATAGGCCTTTTTGGGCTTCGGCAAAATTGAGACAAGCCAGCCATTTGCAATTGGCAGAGATCGAAGCGATGCAGGGGCATCGATTGGACAGGACAAGATAGAATGGCGAGTTTGCGTATGGTTCGGCATCGGGCAACCGCGCTGGTCAGCGTGTTGGCGATGCTTTCCGCATGCAGTGGTGGCGGCAGCGGCGGCAATGCAGGCAGCACAAGCGCTGCCGCTGTCGCGCCTGTACCGGTCAGCACGCCGACCCCGACAGCAACCGCCGGATGTTCGCTGCGTGAGCGCCAGGATTGGGCGGCGGCGCAATTGCGCGAATGGTATCTGTTTCCCGAAACGCTGCCGGCGTCGCTCGATCCCACGCCCTTTGCATCGGTATCCGCCTATGTCGATGCGCTGACAGCCACCGCCCGCGCGCAGCGGCGCGACCGGTTTTTCACCTTTTTGACATCGATTGCCGAAGAGAACGCGTTCATCAACGCCGGATCCAGCGCCGGCTTCGGTTTCCGCCTGATCGCGGATTCGACCGGGCAACGCATCTTCATTGCCGAAGCTTTTGAGGGGACGGCGGCGCTCGGTGCAGGGATTGACCGGGGCGCTGAAATTCTAGCGATCGGTACCACGGCCAGCGACCTGCGCACCGTGAGCGCCATCATCGCCGCCGAAGGTGTAAATGGCGTGACCAACGCGCTTGGCCCGAGCACCGCAGGCACCAGTCGCCTGCTCCGCATTCGGGACGCCGGCGGCACCCGCGAGGTGACGATCACCAAGACCGATTTTGCGCTGACGCCGGTCTCCAGCCGCTATGGCGCGCAAATCATCAACGATGGCGGGCGCCGGGTTGGCTATCTCAATTTACGGACCTTTATTTCGACCGCCGATCCTGCGCTGCGCCAGGCCTTTGCCACATTCCGGACGCAGGGCATTACCAACATCATCATCGATTTTCGCTATAATGGCGGCGGTTTGGTTTCGATCGCTGAACTAATGGGCGATCTGCTGGGTGCCAATCGCGCGACATCGGAAGTGTTCAGCATCACCAGCTTTCGCAGCGAGAAATCGGCAAACAACTCCACCCGGCTCTTCCGGCCCCAACCCGAATCGATAACGCCAACCCGGATTGCCTTTATCGGCACCGGATCGACTGCGTCGGCCAGTGAACTCGTCACCAACGCCTTCATTCCCTATCTGCGCGCCAATGTCGGCCTGATCGGGTCAAACACGTTCGGCAAGCCAGTGGGCCAGATCGGGCTGGATCGCGCGATCTGCGACGATCGCTTGCGCGTTGTCGCCTTCGCCACCCAGAATGCCGATCGGCGCGGCGATTATTTCGACGGGCTGGCCAGCGTGGTCCAGGCGAGTTGCCGGGCCAATGACGATATCAGCTTCCCATTGGGCGATCCGCGCGAGGCGTCTGTGCGCGCAGCGCTCGACTATCTTGCTGGCAACAGCTGCACCGCCATTGCCGGCAGTGTGGGCGGCGGCCAGGGACCGCAATCGGCAAGCGCCACGGCCGCCAAATCAGAGCTGCTGGCCCCTGCCGCCCCGAGCCCGGCGCAGCGTGACGTGCCAGGCATGTTCTGAACGCTGCCCGACAAACCAAGGCAGCCCAAGACAGCTCGGAAACCATCCGGGATTGACATTTTGCAATGCAGCATGCAAAGAAGCTGCACAGCGAGGCATTATGCAGCGTGATCGGGCGTAACGCCCCGGCTCTGCCTCGGTTCTAACCCAAAGCTTCCCACATCACGCGGGGCGCGACATTTTTGTCCCCGCCCGCCTCCCCGTGCGCCCAGAAAAGGCCCGGGATGCTGGCATTTATCGAAAGAATACCATGTCCTTCCAAAATCTCGGACTCAACGAGTCCCTGCAGCGCGCGCTTGCCGACAAAGGCTATAACGAAGCGACCCCCATCCAGCGCCAGGCAATCCCGCCGTTGATCCAGGGCCGCGATCTGCTCGGCATTGCACAAACCGGCACCGGCAAGACCGCTGCCTTCATGCTCCCCTCGATCCAGCGCCTTGTCGCTGCGAACGAGCATGTCCGCCCACGTGCCTGCCGCATGCTGGTGCTTGCCCCGACCCGCGAACTCGCCAGCCAGATCGCCCAGAGCGCGCGTGATTATGGCCGCTTTTCGAAGCTGTCGATCGCGACCGTGTTCGGCGGCACCTCGGTGAGCAAGGATCGCAATACGCTGGCAAATGGCGTCGACATTCTCGTCGCCACGCCGGGCCGCCTGATCGACCTGATCGAGCAGCGCTTTGTCACGCTCGGCGATATCGAAATCCTCGTCCTGGATGAGGCCGATCAGATGCTTGATCTGGGCTTTATCCATGCGCTCAAGCGCATTGTGCAATTGCTGCCCAAGACGCGCCAGAGCCTGTTCTTCTCGGCAACGATGCCAAAGGCGATCCGCGATCTGGCCGACAAGTTCCTCGACGATCCCGTCACGGTCTCGGTCACGCCCGTCGCCAGCACCGCCGAGCGCGTCGAGCAATATGTCACCTTCGTCCAGCAGGCTGAAAAGCAGGCGCTGCTGACGATCATCCTCAAGACCACCGAGATTGAGCGCGTGCTCGTCTTCACCCGCACCAAGCACGGCGCCGACCGCGTCGTGAAGCTGCTGGGCGCGAACGGCATTCCCGCCAACGCAATCCATGGCAACAAGAGCCAGCCGCAGCGTGAACGCGCGCTCGCCGAGTTCAAATCGGGCCGGGTCAAGATCATGGTCGCGACCGACATCGCTGCGCGCGGCATCGACGTGTCGGGCGTCAGCCATGTCATCAACTTTGAGCTGCCGAATGTGGCCGAGCAATATGTCCACCGCATCGGCCGCACCGCGCGCGCTGGCGCATCAGGCGTCGCGATCGCGTTCTGCGCGGAGGACGAAAAGAGCTATCTGCGCGACATCGAAAAGCTGACCAAGCAGAAGATCGAGCATCGCCAGCTGCCAGCGGACTTTGTGGCTGAAGGCGCACGGTTGAAGGCAGCGCGCGCCGCAACCGGCGTGTCTGACACGCCTGAGCGGGTGCGTCGTGACATCGGCAATAACCGCCAGCCTGCCCATCCGCGGGCGACGCATCGTGCGCGCCCGGCGGGTGCTGCGCCGGCTGGCGGTGCCCCGCGCACGGTCGCCAATCCGGCGGCAGCGGCAGCTCGCCCTGCTGGTCAGGGTCAGGGCCGTCCGGCTGGTAACGGCCAGGGTCAAGGCCAGGGTCGTCCCGCCGGCAATGGCCAGGGTCGCCCCGGTGGCGGTCGTGGTCGCGGTGGACGCGGCCGTGGCGGCGGTGGCGGTGGCGGCGGTGCCCGCGCGTCGGCGTAAGCCTCCTTTCACCCCTCCCCTTCAGGGGAGGGGCAGGGGGTGGGGACTTTCAGTCTCACCGAGACCGACGTGCTTTGGGACAGCCCCCACCCCAACCCCTCCCCTGAAGGGGAGGGGCTTTAATCCTACCCCCTGACCGTCAACCACTCCCCCACCGGCGCGCGTTCGGCGCGTAGCCGGTTGGCGGGGATGCTTTCGTCTTCATACCCGATCGCCATGCCGCAAAAGAGCATCCGCTCCGGCGGCGTGTCGAGAAAAGCGTCAACGGTATCGGGATAGATCGCCCAGCATTCCTGCGCGCATGTCGCCAGCCCGGCCTCGACCGCGAGCAGCATGAAGCTTTGCAGATACATGCCCAGGTCGCTCCACTGTGGCGGACCCATTCGTCGATCAACCGTGCAGAATAACGCGGCGGGCGCGCCGAAGAACTGGAAGTTGCGGCGAAACTCGCGGTTGCGCGCCTCGCTGTCGCTGCGCTCGATGCCCATCGCGGCATAGAGCGCCATACCGACCTGAAAGCGCCGATCTTTATAGGGCACGCTTAATTCGCGCGGATAGATGTCGTAGGCCGCCGCTTCCATCAGGCCCGCATCCTGTTTTTCGGCAATGACCCGCTTTAGGGCCGCGAGCGACTCGCCTGACAAAATATCGATATGCCAGGGCTGCAAATTGCCGCCAGACGGCGCTCGTGCCGCCGTCTGCGCGAGTCGTTCGACCAGCGCTGGATCGACTGGCTTGTCCAGAAATCCGCGAACGGATCGACGTGCCGCTACGGCATCCGTTACATTCATGCTGAGGCCCTTGTTACTGACATTCCTGTTACCAACTACCCTTGCCGGTCCGCTCGGTTTGCGCAACAACGCGCTCCAAATCGCAATAGCTGATGGAGAGAATGGCATGCCCGACGCCTATATCGTGGACGCAATCCGCACCGCCGGAGGCCGCCGCGGCGGCAAACTCGCTGGCACCCACCCTGTAGACATGGCCGCCGCTGTGCTCGATGCAATCATCGAGCGCACCGGCATTGATGGCGCGGCTGTCGACGACGTCATCATGGGCTGTGTGATGCAGGGCGGACAGCAAGCGGGCCAGATTGGCCGCAATGCCGTGCTCGCCGCCAAGAAGCTGCCCGACAGCGTCCCCGCCGTCTCGATCGACCGTCAATGCGGATCCTCGCAGCAATCGATGCAGTTTGCCGCTCAGGCGGTGATGTCGGGCACGCAGGATATCGTGATTGCCGCCGGTGTGGAAAGCATGACCCGCGTGCCGATGGGCTCGACGATGATGCTCCACATGAAAGAGGGCATGGGCAACTATAAGTCGCCACGGCTGGAGGAGAAATATCCCGGCATCATGTTCAGCCAGTTCATGGGCGCCGAGATGATCGTCAAGAAGCACGGCTTCAACCGCGAACAGCTCGATGCCTTCGCGCTCGAAAGCCACAAGCGCGCGATCGCCGCCACGCAAAGCGGCGCGTTCGATGACGAGATCATCGGCATTGAGGTAGAGACGCCCGAGGGCATGGAGATGCACCGCACCGATGAAGGCATCCGTTATGATGCGACGCTCGAATCGATCTCCTCGGTCAAACTGCTGCAGGAAGGCGGGTCGATTTCTGCCGCCAATGCCAGCCAGATTTGCGATGGCGCGTCAGCGGTGATGATCGTCAGCGAGGCGGCGCTCAAGGAGCACAACCTCACCCCCATCGCGCGCATCGTCAATCTGACCGTGACCGGCGGCGATCCTGTCATCATGCTCGAAGAACCGCTGTTCGCGACCGACCGGGCGCTGAAGCGGGCAGGCATGAAGATCGAGGATATCGATCTTTATGAGGTCAACGAAGCCTTCGCCCCCGTGCCGCTCGCCTGGCTGAAGCACACCGGTGGCGACCATGCCAAGCTGAACGTGAATGGCGGCGCGATCGCGCTCGGCCACCCGCTTGGCGCATCGGGCACCAAGCTGATGGCGACGCTCGTCCATGCGCTCAAGGCGCGCGGCGGCAAGTACGGCCTGCAGACGATGTGCGAAGGCGGCGGCATCGCCAACGTCACGATCATCGAGCGGCTTTAACCTTCTTCACCCCTCCCCTTCAGGGGAGGGGCCGGGGGTGGGGGCTGTCCTCCGGCACATCGACCGTGATCCGGGTGGACAGCCCCCACCCCAACCCAGTGCAGGGTGAAATTGTCCCCGGCAATTTCAGTTTGTGCTGGGAGCACAAACTGCACTGCACTCCTGAAGGGGAGGGGCTTAGGAGAACACATATGAAACTCGATTCAACCACTGCCGCCGTTGTCACCGGTGGTGCTTCTGGCCTTGGTGCCGCCACTGCCCGCGCCCTTGCTGCCAAGGGCGTCAAGGTCGCTATCTTCGACATGCAGGCCGCCAAGGGCGAGGCCGTCGCTGCTGAAATCGGCGGCATTTTCTGCGAAGTGAACGTGACGAGCGAAGAATCGGTCGACGCCGGTTTCGCCAAGGCGCGCGAAGCGCATGGCCAGGAACGCGTGCTGGTCTGCTGCGCCGGCACGGGCAATGCGATGAAGACCGCCAGCCGTTCCAAGGAAGATGGCAGCATCAAGCATTTCAGCCTGGAAGCGTTCAACTGGCTGATCCAGATCAACCTGGTCGGCACCTTCCGCTGCGTGGCGAAGTCCGCTGCCGGGATGCTCACGCTCGAACCGCAAGAAGACGGCGAACGTGGCGCGATGGTGATGACCGCTTCGGTCGCTGCTGAGGACGGCCAGATCGGCCAGGCCGCTTATTCCGCTTCCAAGGGCGGTGTCGTCGGCATGACGCTGCCCATCGCGCGCGACTTGATGGGCGAAGGCATCCGCATCAACACCATCCTGCCTGGCATCTTCGAAACCCCGCTGATGCAGGGCGCGCCGCAGAATGTGAAGGATGCGCTCGCCGCATCCGTACCGTTCCCAAAGCGGCTCGGCGCACCGCCGGAATATGCGCATCTGGCGCTGACGATGATCGAAAACAGCTATTTCAATGGCGAAGACGTGCGGCTCGACGGCGCAATCCGGATGGCACCACGCTGACGCGCAGGGCAGCAGCGCGCGGGCGCGCGCGCTGACTCGCCCAAGCGCGAACGGCGGGGCCGCGGCCCCGTCCGACGACCCGGCATGCACTGCCGGGTCGCGTCACTAATCAAGGAGCCTCCCCCGATGACCGTATCGCTTTTTTCCTTCGTCGATCTCTATCGCCGTCAGCTCGACGCCGCGGCGCACCTGCTCACCAAGGGCGCAGATTTCGCCATCACCAACGGCGTGTCAGAGCAAGACATGCTCGGCTGGCGGCTTGCCGATGACATGCACCCTTTGAGCTTCCAGCTGATGGTCGTCATCAATTTCACCCGCTCCTGGACAGCGCGCGTCGCTGATCTGCCGGTGCCCGAACCAGTCACCGCCGATCTCGATCTTGCCGCCTATCGTGCCGCAATTGCCGATGCCAAGGCGTTCCTGGCCACGATCACCGCTGATCAGTTCGCCGGACGCGATGACGTGCCGCTGACGGTTCAGCTCGGCGAAACGATGGAGCCCACCCTGCCAGCCGCTCAGTGGCTGACGGTGTTCGGCACGACCAACATCTATTTCCACTTGTCGATGGTCTATGCGATCCTGCGGATGAAGGGCGTCAAGATCGGCAAGATGGACTTGTTCGCCGCCGGACTCTGACCGGGGGCGATCAATGGCCCGGCCCGATCCCTGGCGGCTTGACCCCGCCGCATACCCGCATACCGAGCGCGTCCAGACCCGTTTTCAGGACCTGGACGTGCTTGGCCATATCAACAATGTCGGCATGGCGGCGATCTTTGAAACCGGGCGGGTCAAGTTCAACCGCACTGTCGGGCTGGAAGGTTGGCGCACGCAACGCTGGCTGGTCGCCCAAGTGGTGATCAATTACCTCGCCGAAGGGCATTTCCCCGCCGATGTCGAGGTGATGAGCGGCATTGGGACGATCGGCACGCGCAGCTGGACGATCCTGTCCACCGCATTCCAGCATGGCGTGGCGATAGCAACGTGCGACACGGTGGTGGTGATGAGCAGCGAAGACGGCGCGACCGCGCTGCCCGATGACTTCCGCGCGGCGCTAGAGCGGTGGCAGGTGCGGGACGCCTGAGGAAGAATGAATCTTGTTGGGTCATCTCGCAACCGCTCGGGTCCAGCGAAGTCGAGAAACCCTACGCGGCGCTCGCGGCATGTTTCTCGACTTCGCTCGATACGAACGGGAAAAATGAGATAGTCTAAAGGTTTTGCGCGACAATTATCTTTTTTAGTTCAGCTATGAGCCACGAATAATATTTTGTTCTGATAACGGTGGGATCATCTGGTTGGCGATGCCATTGAATTCCGGACCAAACAAGAACCGCCCTTATCTTTTGAGGGTCCTTAAGCAAGAGAGTGGCGGCTATTCGCGAAATGTTTTCCCGTTGAGAAAACTCAAAACTTGGCAGCAACGATTTTGTCACAGCTCGTGAATATGAACGAACGGATAACAGTACATGACACTGGTGATCTGTCAGACTGTTACTCGCAAACGGTCCATAGAATTCTTGAACGGCACGAATTTGATTTTCGGAAGCTTTGAAATCACCCTTCTTCGGATTTGGTAAGGTAACGTCCATAACGAACTTACCGGGCGCGATGCGACGAAGATGATCGTCACTCATTTCCTCGTCTTGCCTCTTTAGTCGTTTCTCTAATCCACAAACACCGGGCTGCGCTTTTCCATATTCGCCATCACCTGTTCGATCTGGTTCGGGCGGCGGATCACCCCAAGCTGCACATCGCTTTCGGCCTGCAGGATAGCAGCGCTGCCCAGATCAGGTTGCAGATTGAACAGCTTCTTTGACCCCCGCACCGCTTCCGGATTGCGTGCAGCGATTTGCTTGGCGAGCGCGTGTGCCTCGGCCCAGGGATCGTCGGCGAGTTTGGTCACGAAACCGAGCGCCAGCGCTTCCGCGCCTTCGAACTCGCGCGCGGTATAGGTCAGTTCGCGCAGCACATCGTCGCGCGCAATGCCGCGCCACAGCGCGATACCGGCCATATCGGGCACCAGGCCCCAATAGACTTCGCGGATGGCAAACCGGGTATGCGGGCTGGCGATGCGGATGTCGGCGCCTGACATGATCTGAAAGCCACCGCCAAAGGCAACGCCGTGGACGGCAGCAATCACCGGCATCGGCAAAGTCCGCCAGCCCCAGGCGACGTGCTGCGGCAGATTCGCATCGCCATGCGTGCGATCCGCCAGCGACGTGCCGGTGCCGCCTGCGGCCATGCTCGCCATGTCGAGACCCGCGCAAAACGCCCGCCCCTCGCCTGAAAGCACCACGCAGCGGACATCAGCCATCCCAGCGAGCTGCTCAATCGCGTCGGCAATGCCCTGAAACATAGCGGGATCGAGCGCGTTCATCTTTTCGCTGCGAATCAATTTCACGTCGGCGACATGATCGGTAACGGTAATGCGAACGCGGTCTTCCATCAGATTTCATTCCTTCTTTCGTCACCCCGGACTTGTTCCGGGGCCCACGATGCAGCAAGTCAACCAGTGGCGATACTTGCCGCACGGTGGACCCCGGAACAAGTCCGGGGTGACGGTAAGGTTAGACAATACGTGAGCTCATCTCACCCCAATAGCGATCGCGCAACAGCCGCTTATAGAGTTTGCCGGTCGGCGCACGTGGCAGCTCTGCTGCGAAATCGATCTGGCGCGGCGTCTTCACGCCCGACAATTCGGTGCGACACCAGGCGGTAAGCTCGGCGGCAAGGCCCTCCCCGGCTTCGGCCATGTCGACGGGCTGCACCACCGCGATCACGCGTTCGCCCATATCGGGGCACGGCCCGCCAATGACAGCGACATCGGCCACGCGCGGATGCGTGATCAGCCGGTTTTCGATCTCCTGCGGATAGATGTTCACGCCACCCGAAATGATCATGAAGCTCTTGCGGTCAGTGAGGTAGAGATAGCCCTCTTCATCCACCCGGCCAATGTCCCCCAGCGTGGTCCAGCCCTGCGCGTTCCTTGCCTCGGCGGTCTTCGCGGGATCATTATGATATTCGAACACCCCGCCGCCTTCGAAATAGACAAGGCCCTCGGTCCCCGGCGGCACCTCATTGCCCCCTTCGTCGCAAATATGCAGCGCGCCATAGGCCGCCTTCCCGACCGATCCCTTGTGGGAGAGCCACTGGGTGGAGTCGATCGTCGTCAGGCCATTGCCTTCTGATCCGGCATAATATTCGTAGAGGACGGGGCCCCACCAGGCGATCATCGCCTCTTTCACCGGGATCGGGCAGGGCGCGGCGGCGTGGATCGCGACCTTCAGGCTCGACAGATCATAGCGCGCCCGGGTCGCCTCATCGAGCTTCAACAGCCGCACGAAATGCGTCGGCACCCATTGGCTGGCATTGACCTGATAGCGTTCGATCGCGGCCAGCGCCGCTTCGGGATCGAAATGCTGCATCATCACCACGGTGCCGCCCAGCCGCATCACCGTCATCGACCAACGCAGCGGTGCCGCGTGATAGAGCGGCGCGGGCGAGAGATAGATGCTGTCGGGCCCGAGCCGGTAGAGCCCCTGGGCGAGCATGGTCAGCACGGTCGGCGCGGCAATTGCTGGTTCGGGCGGCAGCGCGACCCGTACGCCTTTTGGGCGGCCAGTGGTGCCGGACGAGTAGAGCATATCGATGCCGGCGCGTTCATCGGCAATCGGCGTATCGGGCAGGGCCGCGACCGCCTCTGCCCAGGGCTGCCAACCCGCCATCGCGCCGCCGATGATCAGCCGGGTACAATCCGCCAATGGACCTGTCAGCGTTGCAGCGACCGCGGCCGTGGCTGCCGAAGCAATCACCAACGTCGCGCCTGAATCGCGGACGATATACTCCACTTCGGGCGCAGTGAGTTTGCTGGGGATGCACACGTAAAACAGCCCGGCCCGCTGCGCGCCCCAGGCGATGTCGTAAAATTCAGGGATATTGTCGAGGTACAATGCGATCGTGTCGCCAGTCTGCAACCCGTGCGCGCGGAACAGATGGGCGGCCCGGTTTGAGCGCGCGTCGAGCGCGCCAAAGCTGATCGTCTCGCCGGTTTCGGCAACAATCAGCGCTGCTTTATCAGGCGTTAGCGCTGCATGGACGCTGGGGTGCATCCGCCTCTCCTCTATATGGTTATGCGCCACGCTATCGGGCGCGCCGCCCGGCGGCAACGGGCAAGATCGGATGCCCCCAATGCGACCGGGCTTTGCACCTTGACCGGGGCATGTATAGACGCGCGATCATGACTGCCCCTGCCGCCCCATTTGTTTTCGACCCCGAGGCCTTTTTCGCCTTTGGCGGGCGCGGGCATGGCGGGCGGCTTGGCGTGCGCTATCGTTGCCATGGGCCCGATTGGGTCGAGCTTGAACTGCCCTATGCGCCCTTTCTGATCGGCGACACGGCCACCGGCGTGATCGCCTCTGGCCCGATTCTGACGATGATGGACCAGGCGACGAGCCTGGCGGTGTGGACCAGGCTCGGCCAGTTTCGTCCGCATGCCACGCTTGATCTGCGGATCGATTATCTTCGTCCGGCAACCCCAGGCAAAACGGTGATCGGGCGCGGCGAATGCTATCGCACCACGCGCAACATTTCGTTCGTGCGCGGCATGGCGCACGATGGCGATCCGGCCAATCCGCTCGCGCATGTCGCCGGCATGTTCATGATGACGGGCCTGCCGACAGGGCCGTCGACATGACGCTGCCGCCCTATGCCGATCTGCTCGGGCTGGTGATCGAACCCGCTGACAGCGGGCCGCCGCTGCTGATGATGCCCTTTGCGGTGGACGTGATGGGCCGCCCCGGCTTTTTGCACGGCGGGGCGATTGGCGGGTTGCTCGAAATGGCGGCGATCGCCTCGCTCCAGCATGCGCTGGCCGAAGAGAGCAACGGCGATGACGTTCAGATCAAGCCGATCAACGTGACGATCGATTTCATGCGTGGCGGCCGCGAGAAGGAAACCCGCGCCGGGGGCATTGTCACGCGGCTTGGCAACCGCGTCGCCAATGTTGAGGCGCATGCCTGGCAGGATGATCGCACCAAGCCCATTGCCAGCGCGCGGATGAACTATCTGATCGTGCGCGGATGAGGGAGATCGCGGTGCTGCTCGAAGCCGCGCGGGCAGCGCGCGCGGCGGGCGATTTGGGTACCGCAATCGCGCAGCAGAGCGTGGCGATTGAAATGCTGCGCCAGGGGACCAACCCGCTCGCGCTCGCCCATGCGCTGCGCCACCGCGCCGACATGCTGATCGGCGCGAGCCGCGCTGCCGAGGCGGAAAGTGATTGCGCGCAGGCTTTGTGGTTTTACGCACAAGTGCCCGACGCGCCGCCGCTCGACATCGCCAACGCGGTGCGCTGCGCCGCGTGCCAGGCGGAGGCGGTGGGCGATGTGGCCGGTGCGATCGACCTGTGGCGCGATGCACGCACGCGCTATGCCAAGCTCAGCGACGTGTTCGAGGCAATGACGGGCAGTGCCGCCAATCCGGGCGTGGCGGAGGCGACGATGCGAATCGAGGCGCTCGGCGGGGAATAGACAGGGATAAAGTGCCGGAACGTGCGGGAAACCGGCCATATTGCGCAGGCACAGACCGGGCGGACGCTTTCGACGTTGCGCAATGGAAGAAAACACGATCGCCCCAAGGAGGACCGGCCCTGCGCACCAAGCTAAGCACCTGCGTCAGAAAAAAGCGCTACCCCACCGCCGAGGCAGCGGTGACGGCGGCGCAGACGGCGGGCCTAGCGCTGTTTCCCTATCGCTGTGACCGATGTGGGGCGTTTCATTTGACGAGCAGGCGCAAGGGGAAATGGGTGGGGCGGGGGTTAGAGTAAGCGCGATATGCGGGCGTCATTGCCCACAATCATCATTCTCGTCACTGCACGCCCGCGCCGGGATTGACGGGATGCGTGGCGAGGCCAACCTAAAAAACCGCCCAACCCTCTATTGCGGGGTGAGCCTCAGCAGCCTGCCGCTTGCCCCGTCCTCCAGCACCCAAATCGTTCCATCCGGCCCCTGCTCCACTTCGCGAATGCGCGCGCCGAGCGGGATGCGGGCGACTTCAGCGGCGGTCGATCCGGTCACGCGCACACGGACCAGACCCTGTGACACCAATCCAGCGAGGATGAAATCATTGGTCCAGCCGATAAAACGCGTGCCGGTATATTGGATCATCCCGCTTGGCGCGATGACGGGGGTCCAGCTAACCAGCGGCGCAGCAAATTCGGGGCGGGTCGAATGGCGGGGGAGCACCTCGCCATCATCGCCTTCGGAGACGATCCGCCAGCCATAATTGGCACCGCGGGTGACCAGGTTGAACTCATCGCCACCGGCCGGCCCCATCTCGCTTTCGAACAATCGGCCGTCCTGCGCGAATACCAGGCCATATTGGTTGCGCTGCCCAAGCGCCCAAATCTCGGCCCTAGCGCCGGCGGTGCCGAAAAAGGGGTTGGTCGACGGGATCGTTCCGTCCGGGTTGAGGCGAATTGTCTTGCCGAGCGTCTGTGCCAAATCCTGCGCCGGCGCGCCCTGATGCCGCTCGCCCGCAGTGACGAACAGGAAGCCATCGGGCGAAAATGCGATGCGCCCGCCAAAGTGCCGCGTGTCATTGGCGACCTTCGGTGCTTGCCGCCAGATTACGCTAACATTCTCGAGCGAGGCATCATTGGCCGCGAGCGTACCGCGTGCCACGGCAAGCCCGGCGCCGTCGGTGCCGCTTTCCGAATAGCTGAGATACACCCTGCGATTGGAGGCAAAGGCAGGATCGATCGCCACGTCGAGCAAGCCGCCCTGCCCGCCGGTGGCAACCGTTGGCACACCGGTAACGGTTGACAGAACACCTGCCTGGGTGACCAGCCGAAGCACGCCGCCGGTCTGCGTCACCAGCATCCGGCCATCTGGCAGGAAGGTCATCGCCCAGGGCGAGGTGAAGGTCGCGATTGCCTGTGATTGAACCGCAGCAGTGGGCGTGGGTGTCGCGGTTGGCGTTGGGGTTGGGGTCGGCGTTGGGTTCGGTGCCGGGGAAACGATCGGCACGCTGCCGGTCCCGCCCGTACTTCCCGAGCCTCCCGATCCGCTGCACGCGGCGAGACTGACGGTGAGCAATAATGGCAGTGCACGCTTCATGAGCTTACTCCTTTGGCGTCAGCCGGATCAGCCGCCCCTGCGACCCATCATCGCCGTCCTCCAGCACATAGATCGCGCCATCCGGCCCTTGTTCCACTTCACGGATGCGCGCGCCCATGTCCCATTGATCGCCCTTTTTCGCGCTCGCGCCGTTCAGGTCGACCCGGACCAGCGCCTGACTCGACAGCCCACCGATAAAAGCATCGCCCTTCCATGCTGGAAATAATTTGCCCGAATAGATGATTAACCCACCCGGCGAGATCACGGGGTTCCAGAAAACCTTGGGGGGTTCATAGCCATCCCCCGGCGCATGATCGGGAATATCGCGGCCGTCATAATGGCTGCCATTGGATACACGCGGCCAGCCATAATTTTTGCCGGGTTCAATCAGGTTGAGCTCATCGCCGCCCTTTGGCCCCATTTCCTGTTCCCATAGCCGCCCGTCCGCATCAAAGGCGAGCCCCAGCAGGTTGCGATGGCCATAGGACCAGATGGCGGCCTTGACCGGGGTTTCGGGGTAGAAGGGATTGCCGGACGCTGGCTTCCCCTCCAGCGTCAGCCGCAGCACCTTGCCGAGCGTGACCGTCATATCCTGTGCGGGATCGAATTTCTGGCGCTCGCCATTGGTGTAGAAAAGATATTGGCCATCGGGCGAAAAGGCGATGCGGCCTGAATAATGGCCGTTGCCGGGCACATAGGGCGTCGCGCGGTGGAGTATCTCTACCTTGTCGAGCCGCACAATCGGCGGGCACGGTGCCCGGATGCACTGGACCTGCTGGATAGCGAGCACGCCGCGCGCCAGCACCACGCCCTTGCCGCCCTCCCCACTTTCGGAAAAGCTGAAATAGACCTGGTGATTGGTGGCAAAGCCAGGTGCCAGCACCACGTCCATCAACCCGCCCTGCCCAGCGCTATCGACCGGCAGCGTGCCGCTCACCACCGATCGTTCCTTCCCATCGGCGGAGACGAGCAACAGCCGCCCGTCCTTTTCGGTGACGAGCATCCCGCCATCGGGCAGGAAAGTCATTGCCCAAGGCGCGTCGAAATCGGAGATCACGGTTTCAGTGAAGGGCTTGTCCGTCGAGGTTGACGGGCTGTTGCGCTGGGCCACGCCTGCACAGGATATCAGCAGCAATGGCAGGACAAGAAAAGGACGCATCAGGCTCTCCGAAACAGGATAAAAACCGCAAACGCACTGCTGCGCGCTTGGATGCTTGCCAGCATAGCGGCTTCCGCCTATATCGCCCATGCGCTTTTCTCTACATCGGCAACGCTGCAGAGGCTGGACCCCACCGGGCCCGGCGGCGCGGTCGCTTATCTGGAGAATGTTTTTGGCGGATGTCGCCCAGCTTTTGTCGCACCTGATCGAGCCCGAGGCGCGTGCGCTGGGTTTTGATCTGGTGCGCGTCAAGATGTTTGGTGGGGCGGGCGATTTGACGCTGCAGGTGATGGCCGAGCGGCCCGACACCCGCCAGCTCAACATCGACGATTGCGCCGCCCTTTCACGCCGGGTTTCCGATGTGCTCGATTCACTGGAAGAGGCCGGTCGTGGTCCGATCAAGGAAGCGTACCGGCTTGAGGTCAGCTCGCCGGGGATTGATCGGCCGCTGACGCGCCTTGCCGATTTCGATGTCTGGAAAGGCCATGAGGCGCGCATCCACCTGGTCGAGCCGATCGATGGACGCAAACAGCTGACCGGCGATCTCGTCGGCGTCGACGGCGACCAGATCACGATCGACGTAAAAAAGCACAAAGCGATGACAATCGGCTTTGATCAGGTCGCCGATGCGAAATTGCTGTTTACCGACCGGCTGCTGGCGGCGACTGCGCCGCTTTCGACCGCAGGCGCAGACGAATTCGAAGACGATAACAATGAACCTGCGGCCGACATGGCCGAACCCGACACGCAAGAACAGGACTGATATTCATGGCCACTGCCCTCGGCGGCTCTGCCGTCTCCGCCAACAAAGCCGAACTGATCGCGATTGCGGATGCCGTCGCCAAGGAAAAGCTGATCGATCGCGGCATCGTGATCGAAGCGATGGAGGACGCGATCCAGCGCGCCGCACGCGCGCGCTATGGCGCCGAGAACGACATCCGCGCCAAGCTCGATCCACAAAGTGGCGACTTGCGGTTGTGGCGCGTCGTCGAAGTGGTCGAGGCGGTTGATGACTATTTCAAGCAGGTGAACCTGAAGGAAGCGCAGAAGCTTCAGGCTGGTGCCGTTGTCGGCGATTATATCGTCGATCCGCTGCCCCCGATCGAATTCGGCCGCATCGCCGCCCAGGCCGCCAAGCAGGTGATTTTCCAGAAGGTCCGCGATGCCGAGCGCGACCGCCAGTTCGAGGAATTCAAGGACCGCGTCGGGGAGATCATCACGGGCGTCGTCAAGCGTGTCGAGTTCGGCCATGTCGTGGTTGATCTTGGCCGCGCCGAGGGCGTTATCCGCCGCGACGCGCAAATCCCGCGCGAAGTGGTGCGCGTTAATGATCGTATCCGCTCGCTGATCCTGAACGTCCGCCGCGAAAACCGGGGCCCGCAGATTTTTCTCAGCCGCGCGCATCCCGATTTCATGAAGAAGCTGTTCGCGCAGGAAGTGCCCGAAATTTACGACGGCATCATCGAGATCAAGGCCGCTGCGCGTGATCCCGGTTCGCGCGCCAAAATCGGCGTGATTTCGCATGATTCGTCGATTGATCCGGTCGGCGCCTGCGTCGGCATGAAGGGCAGCCGCGTTCAGGCCGTCGTGCAGGAAATGCAGGGCGAGAAGATCGACATCATCCCCTGGTCGCCCGATACCGCGACCTTCGTGGTCAACGCGCTCCAGCCCGCATCAGTCAGCCGCGTCGTGATCGACGAGGAAGAGGACCGGATTGAGGTCGTGGTGCCTGACGATCAGCTCTCGCTCGCGATTGGCCGTCGCGGCCAGAATGTGCGGCTTGCCAGCCAGCTGACCGGCAAGGCGATCGACATCCTGACCGAGGCCGATGCGTCCGAGAAGCGCCAGAAGGAATTCGTCGAGCGTTCAGAAATGTTCCAGAACGAGCTCGACGTCGACGAGACGCTCGCCCAGCTGCTGGTTGCCGAGGGCTTTGGTGCGCTGGAAGAGGTCGCCTATGTCGAGGTCGATGAAATCGCCTCGATTGAGGGCTTTGACGAAGATCTTGCCGCCGAGCTGCAGAACCGCGCGACCGAAGCACTTGAGCGCCGCGAAGAAGCCAATCGCACGCTGCGCCGTGAGTTGGGCGTTGAGGATGCGCTCGCCGCCATGCCGCATCTGACCGAGGCGATGCTGGTCACGCTCGGCAAGGCCGGGATCAAGACGCTCGACGATCTCGCTGATCTCGCGACCGACGAACTGGTGCAGAAGAAGCGCCAGGAGCAGCGCCGCCGCGTCGAGACCGACAATAAGCGCCCCGAAGACAAGGGCGGCGTGCTCGCCGAATATGGCCTGAGCGAAGATCAGGGCAATGAGATCATCATGGCCGCCCGCGCGCACTGGTTCGAGGATGAGGAAACCGGCCCGCAAGCGGACGCTGCTGCGGAGGGCGAAGACGCCTGATGCCATTCGTCAGCATCCGCATTTCGGGTTCAGCCACGCGCGATCAAAAAGCGGGGATCGTCGCCGACGTGACTCGCTCGCTGGTCGACCGGCTGGGCAAGAACCCGGATGCGGTGCAGATCGTTATCGAGGAAGTCTCGACCGAAAATTACGGCGCCGGTGGGCAATTAATTGCCGATCGCGATGCCCCCGTTGCTGCACCCAGGGAGGACGCGCATGCGGTTCCCCCCCGATGAGGCGCTAGGGCTTCAGACAGAACCGGGCGGCATGGTTTGCCCTTCCTTTGACAAGGGAGGCGAGCGATGACCGATCCCATCCGCCGCTGCATCCTGTCCGGCGACCGGGCGGCGCGTGCGAATCTCGTGCGGCTGGCGCTCGCGCCCGATGGCATGATCCATCCCGATGTGCGGGCCAAGGCGCCCGGGCGCGGGGCGTGGATTGGCGTGCCGCGTGCCAGCCTTGAAACCGCGATGGCCAAGGGCAAGCTGAAAGGCGCGCTGGCCCGCGCGTTCAAGACGAACGATTTCCGCCTGCCCGATGATCTGCCCGGCGCGATTGCGACGGCGCTTGAAAAGGCGGTGCTCGATCGGCTTGGCCTCGAATCGCGTGCGGGCAGCATCGTGATCGGCGGTGAACGGATTGAAAAGGCGGCGCGTAGCGGCAAATTGCACATGTTGCTGCATGCCAGCGATGCGGGCGCCGACGGCACCCGCAAACTCGATCAGGCATGGCGCATTGGCCGCGATGAAGAGGGCGGGGGCTTGCGTGGAATGGTAATCCCGCTGGCGCGCCCTATATTGTCCGTGGCGCTGGGCCGCGAAAACGTGGTACATATCGGGCTTACCGACCCTGGCGCTGCCCGGCGACTGAGCGAAGCGCTTGATCGCTGGCTGCACTTTATCGGACCCGAACAGGAGTCTGCGCCTTGCGAAACGGCCTCGCAGGGCGCATCGGCGTTTGAAAATGGGGCCGATATTTCTGGCGACCTTTCCGGCGAACCATCCGGACCGGCTGACGATGATGCGGCAATTGCCGACATGAATATTTGAGGACTTTGAGCGACCTGATGAGCGATACCGACAACGAAAAGCCGAAACTGGGCATGCGCGCGCCTTTGGGCCTTAAGCGCACGGTCGAAACCGGCAAGGTGAAGCAGAGCTTCAGCCATGGCCGTTCCAACACCGTGGTGGTGGAGGTGAAGTCGCGCCGCGTCCTTCGCCGGCCGGGTGAGCCCGAGCCTGTCGTTCAGGACGAACCCTTTATCGCGGCCCCTGCCCCCGCTCCAGCGCCCGTCACCCCTGCGCCGCCGCCGCCAAGTGCAGCGCGCAAGGCGGGCGACAGCCTGCTTTCACGCCAGGAACTTCAGGCCAAGCTGCTGCGCGAGGCCGACGAAGCACGGATGAACGCGCTTGAGGAAGCGCGTCGTCGCGAAGAGCGCGAGCGTCAGGAAGCGCTTGAGGAAGAACGCCGCCGTGCCGAGGAAGCGCGCAATGCGCCGCCCGCGCCGGAACCGGTTATCGATGTCGCGGCCCCAGAGTCAGCCGCAGAATCGGCGCCGATCGAACCCGTCGTGGCCGCCGACCCCGCTCCCACGCCAGAAGCGCCAGCCGCCAATCCGATGGAATTGACGCTGGACAGCAGCATGCCTGCACCGCGTCGCTTCACGCCGGTGCCGCGTCCGGAACGGCCGCAGCCCGTGCGCAAGCCCGAGCCAGAGCCAGAGATCGCATCGTCCGCTACGCCCGCACCCGCGCCCGCATCGGGCAATGCAGGCCCATCATCGGCACCGGGCTCCAAGCGCCCGTCCGAGCCGCCCGCACGCCCCGCGCGCGACCGCAAGGGCGTCGACGATCGTCGCCAGTCGGGCAAGCTCACCGTCAACCGGGCGCTCAACGATGGTGACGGCGCGCGCGCGCGTTCGCTCGCTGCACTCAAGCGTGCACGTGAGAAGGAAAAGCGCCATTTCGGCGGCCCGCGTGAGGCGCAAGCCAAGCAGGTCCGCGATGTGATCGTGCCGGAGGCGATTACCGTCCAGGAACTCGCCAACCGCATGGCGGAAAAGGGCGCGGACCTGGTCAAGACGCTGTTCAAGATGGGCATGCCCGTCACCATGACACAGACGATCGATCAGGACACCGCCGAGCTGCTCGTCACCGAATTCGGCCACAACATCCAGCGTGTCAGCGACTCAGACATCGATCTGGCGCTGGACACCGGCGAGGACACCGAAGACCAGATGCTGCCACGGCCCCCGGTCGTGACGATCATGGGCCATGTCGATCACGGCAAAACCAGCCTGCTTGATGCGCTGCGCGGGACCGACGTGGTGCGTGGCGAGGCCGGCGGCATCACCCAGCATATCGGCGCCTATCAGGTGACGATGAAGGACAAGTCGCAGATCACCTTCCTCGATACGCCGGGCCATGAGGCCTTTACCGAGATGCGCGCGCGCGGTGCCAATGTTACCGACATCGTCATCCTAGTAGTAGCCGCCGATGATGGCCTGAAGCCGCAGACAATTGAGGCGATCAGCCATACCAAGGCGGCGGGCGTGCCGATGATCGTGGCGATCAACAAGATCGACAAGCCCGAGGCGAACGCCAAAAAGGTGCGCGAGGCGCTGCTGCAATATGAAGTCATCGTCGAGGAACTGTCGGGCGACGTCCAGGATGTCGAAGTGTCGGCGCTCAAGAAGACCGGGCTCGACGAGCTGATCGAGAAGATCCAGATCCAGGCCGAGCTGATGGAGCTGAAGGCCAACCCCGACCGGATGGCCGAGGGCAATGTCATCGAGGCCAAGCTCGACAAGGGTCGCGGCCCGGTCGCGACCATCCTGATCAGCCGGGGTACGCTGAAGGTCGGTGACGTGTTCGTGGTCGGTGCCGAAAGCGGCAAGGTCCGTGCGCTGATCGACGACAAGGGCCGCCAGATCAAGGAAGCGGGCCCCTCGATGCCGGTCGAGGTGCTCGGCCTGTCGGGCATCCCGATGGCAGGCGATCCGTTGCAGGTCGTCGAAAACGAAGCGCGGGCGCGCGAAGTCGCGGAGTATCGCCAGGGCGTGCTGACGAGCAAGCGCACCACCTCTGCGCCCGCCAGCCTGGAGATGATGTTCTCCGCGCTGAAGGAAAAGCAGGCGATCGAATATCCGCTGGTGGTTAAGGCCGATACGCAAGGATCGGTCGAGGCGATCGTTGCCTCGATCAACAAGATCAGCACAGCCGACATCCGTGCCCGCGTGCTGCATTCGGGCGTCGGCGGCATCACCGAAAGCGACGTGACGCTGGCGGGTGCCAGCGGCGCGCCGATCATCGGCTTCAACGTGCGCGCCAATGCCAAGGCACGCGAGATCGCCGAGCGGCAGAAGGTGGCGTTGAAATATTACGACATCATCTATGACCTGATCGACGAGATTCGCGCCGGCATGGCGGGCGAGCTTGGCCCCGAGGCGTTCGAAACGGTCGTCGGCCGCGCCGAAATCCGCGAGGTCTTCCCGGCCGGCAAGCATGGCCGC
>NZ_NCGH01000072.1:0-1386 GCF_002281505.1 Sphingomonas sp. 28-62-20 | reverse complement strand
CAGGGTCGAAACGCAGAGGAGAAACCCGGTCACGGGTTTGCGCGAGCCTGCGCCTCGGCAAGAACCGGGCATGGTGATGACCCCATCCATTCGGCGACCTTGAACGTCAGCCTATCGCGGGGCCGTTCGGGATTGCTGGACCGGCGCTGGGCAGAAAGACTATCGTTCGCTTGTGATGACCGCAGCGCTCCACACCCTCTGGCCGATCTGGATGAGAACTGTCGGCGCCATGCAGCGACGCAACATCCTTATCCGTAGCCAATGCCGGCGGTGCGGAGCCCTGATGCGGGTCGATCCGGTGGACCCCGTCGCGCGGCACGGGGCTGGATGGTCGCTGATCGATGCCCAAGAAAGGTGCCGAATGGTCGCTTGTGACGGCGCGGTCTTCTATCTCGCATCCCGCACCTACGGCGCGCCGTGGCGCGTGCTGCTCGGTGACGAAGCGTTGAAGGAGACGCTTGCCGGAGGTCCGGCGCCGGTCACCGCCGAGGCGCTCGTCCGGACAGCGGTCGCGCATTAGGCGCGCGTACCTTTTCAGCAAGGGATCGTTACCCGCAGGGCCGAGACCCGGCACGGGGCTCGGGGCGCCAGCTTAGAGCCCGGTCCGGCGCAGCCGGTGCCCGAACGCCCTTAAGGCAATTGCCCGAACAGCTTGCCCAGGATCAGGTCGAGCGCCAGGATCCTCTCGAATTTCCCCTTTGCGATCACCCGGTGCATCGGCCGTTCGTTTTTGTTGCCCAGCGACGTCCCCTTGCTGTGTTTGGCGATCATGTTCGCGCTGATATCGGGCAGCGGTTCACCCGGCTCACCCCCGAACCAGAGATCATGGTCGAATCCGAGGTCTGGCGTCACGACGATCCACAGGACACACCCGCTCGGCTTGTCCATGAGCTTGACGTTGATCTTTACGGCGTCGGTCTTGCCGCCCACCGTCTTGGTCTTGAACTGGATATGCCGCGTGACGTTGCGATAGCCCATTACTTGGGGCTTGCCGCCGGCATCGAACTCGGATCGCAGCACCTCGACGCAGGGCACGCCCAACTGCCAGAGCCGCCGCAGCGCTTTCCTCAAGAAGACATGTTCGACAATGCGTTCCCGAAAGCGTCGAGTTGATAAAATGCGCGCTGGCTTGGTCGGTTACATCATCCAAGGGCAATTTCACACGAGAAGGGGCGGGGGCGAAGCCCCCGCCTTGAGGTCAGGCGAAGGGATCATATTCGTTGACGATCGAAACGTCGCCGTCGCAATCGTCCGCGGTGATGACGCCAAACTGGGTTCCGATGGCGATGACCATCGTTGCGACCATGAGGTTCTTCGAGAGGCTGAGTGCGCTGCGGCGGGCGGTCCAAATGTCGGTGAACATATCGAGGCTCCTTGGCTAAGCCG
>NZ_NCGH01000041.1:0-10491 GCF_002281505.1 Sphingomonas sp. 28-62-20 | reverse complement strand
CCGCGTCCAAAGCTGAAGATGGTGATGCGTCGCCATCTCGAAAAACCTTCTGGAAAAATCGAGGATAGTGGCTCTGTCACCACGGAGAGCAGAGCCCAGCGCATTCAGCCCGCAACCCCCGAAAAGGCAGCCAAGGTCAGCCCTCCGCCGGAATTCGTTGATCCTGCCCTCGTGCGCAAGCTCCTTGCAACAACGAGTGCGAGCTTGCGCCCCGAACATCAAGCCGATGCATCAGCCGCATTGGACAGCAACGCAAGCCAATCTCAGTCACGACGGAGGGGAGGGGGCGCGCAGGACACTCTTGATCCCGAAATCTATCAGGCCATCCGTTCTGAATGTCCTGGTTGGGATCTCGATGTGCTGATGCGGCAATTCGATTCCTTTCTGAACAGCAATCCCCATGAGTTGCCAAGGAACTACTCGAAGCGGTTCTACGGCTTCATGAAGAAGCACCACGAGCGCAACAAGCATACGCTTCCGGGCTTTTGAAGGTCGCGCCCGTCTGTGGGACCGGTTATGTGCGCCCGGCGCGCTAGTAGCGCCGTCGTCCAGCTTCAGACCGGTGACAGTCTGCGGCAAGCATCGCGATTGATCGGAAATATAAGAACGGTCTCATGATGTACGCCCGATACCGAACGTGTTTTCGGGAATCACGCCACTTACCCCGCCCGATCAGAAAACTACGTCTTTGTTCGGCACCTGCTAAAGAATTGCCGACAAGACCCAAGAGCACCAGCATTGAAGTTAGCGTCCGCGCTCGTGGTGTAATTTCCGGTGTAGGCGATGGTGTATTCCGGGGTGGGGCATGCCCCACCCCGGAATGCGGCGTCGCTGGTGGCCACCGGGTTCATCGTTATGGTGGAGTTTGCACACTTCAACCGTGACGAAGAGGAGTTCCCGATGACCGAGGACAGATTACTGATCGAAGAGCTGGCTGCAAAGGGCGGCCAACCGGATTTTTTGCGCACCATCGCCGAGAACGTGCTGCAGCTGATCATGGAGGCCGACGTTGATGGCCTGATCGGCGCGGGTCGCCACGAACGCAGCAGCGAGCGCGCGACCTGGCGCAACGGCTATCGCGACCGTTCGCTGGATACCCGGGTAGGCACGCTGAACCTGAAAATCCCCAAGCTGCGTGCTGGGTCCTATTTTCCGGGCTTCCTTGAGCCCCGCAAGATGGTCGAGAAAGCGCTGGTTGCGGTGATCCAGGAAGCGTGGATCGGCGGGGTCAGCACCCGGCGGGTCGATGAACTCGTCCAGGCCATGGGCATGACCGGCATCTCCAAGTCCACCGTCTCCAAGCTTTGCAAGGACATTGACGAGCGCGTCCATGCCTTTCTGAAACGCCCGCTCACCGGCGAATGGCCGTATCTCTGGCTCGATGCCACCTATCTCAAGGTACGCGAAGGCGGGCGGATCATCAGCGTTGCCGCAATAATCGCCATGGCCGTCAACACCGAGGGCCGGCGCGAGATCGTCGGCCTGCATATCGGCCCCTCGGAAGCGGAGGTCTTCTGGTCCGACTTCCTGAAGGACCTTGTTCGGCGCGGTCTTACCGGCGTGAAGCTGGTCATCTCCGATGCTCACGAGGGCCTCAAGGGCGCGATCACCCGCGTCATGGGCGCCACCTGGCAGCGCTGCCGGGTGCACTTCATGCGCAATGCCCTGTCCTATGTGCCCAAGGGCCAGAACACTGTCGTCGCCGCCGCGATCCGCCAGGTCTTCCTGCAGCCCGATCAGAAAAGCGCAACGCAGGTCTGGCGACAGGTCGCCGACCAGTTGCGCACCCGTTGGCCCAAGCTCGGCGCCTGCATGGACGAGGCCGAAACCGACGTGCTCGCCTACACCGGCTTCCCCACCCAGCACCGCACGAAGTTACACTCAACCAATCCGCTCGAGCGGCTCAACAAGGAGGTCAAGCGCCGCGCCGACGTCGTCGGAATCTTCCCGAACGAAGACAGCATCATCCGCCTCGTCGGGGCTGTGCTGATGGAGCAGAACGACGAGTGGCAGCTCCAGCACCGATACATGCAGATCGAAGGCATGGCCGAACTCAACCAACCCATGATCGAGGAGGAAAATCAGCCCCTACACATCACCGCCAAAGCCGCCTGACGATGGCCCACGGCCACAGCCGAAATTACACCACCTTGACGGACGCGACCAGCATTGAACACTCCGCGAGTGCTTTAGCCGGTCATCTTTGACTGAAATCAGCCATCTAACGTGGAAAGGTCGGACCAGCTTGCAGATCGCCTAAGCCTCCACTTCGGGCACAGCTTCCAAGAAGCGCGACGGGTCAGCCGGCAAGCTGGAGGAAAAAGGACGCCGCCAAAAGCCATTCCCGAAAACACGTTCAGCCGGAGATACCAGATTTCCGAAAACACGTCCGTTTCAGCCTCGGGGCAAATGGCGATCGGAAAGTTTGGGATCGACGCACCATATGTGAATCGGAACGCTAACTGATCCTATGGGCTCACGCTCTGAGCCGTGCTTTCAAAGTTATCAACAGGGCAGGGAGGTGGCCAACGTGTGATCGGGCATCAGATGACGTGTTATTAGAATCTGGCGGTCGTGCTATCAGAAACCGAACATCGTGTTATCAGATTCGACATAGCAACCCCGACTCGCGAGAAATCAGGAGTTTGCAGGCTGATGGCGAGCAGGTAACCTCTTAACCTTAGAATCTAAATCCCCTAACGTTTTCGCCTGCGGCGGATTTGTTATTGATTTGATTCAAGATTAAGGAAGATCGCGCTCTCGCTTCGAGAATGACCTCGCCCGAGAGACGCGCAAATTCCATAAGAATCAGACGTCCGCAGCTGAGCGGCGGTCACAGCCTCAGGATCGATTCTTTGAATCACTATAGAGACCTGTGATTCAAACTTCCGATTGGCCTAGCTCCAGGCGGCTGTCGCATACTCCTCCGTATGTTAGAGCATGATCAGAACGAGTGTCACATTTGGCTCGAAGCCAAAAATCCCGATCTCAATGTTGCACGGCGCTATGCCATATCTCGGAGCCAAGACCTGTTCGGTGTTGCGATTGTTGAATTCTCGTGGGGCCGGATTGGAACGCGTGGACAGCGACGTAAGTTGTCATTCGCTGACCCGGGCAGGGCGAAAAAGTTCGTAGAGCAGCTGCTACGCCGCAGAGCGAGCTCACAAAATCGAATTGGCGTTTGCTACCGGGAAGTATTCCGGGGTCCATGACACGTTCACGTGTCCGTTCGGACGATTGCGCCATCCGAAGTTCGAAGACTGGCCATGCCGGCAGTCACCATAGCCGCAACTGATTGTGACGCGGTTCGCTTGGTCACCTCAAGGCCTCTGGCAAGCTCCGCACGGGTAAGAGGTCCGATGCCGGCTACAAGACGCCAAGCCAGGGGAGCCGTCGACGAGGCGTAGAGGCCTGAAAGTGCTCCCTCAGCCTGCAGGTGAGCCCTTTGCATGGCACGGAGGTCTGCGGCTGCACTCTCAGCAGCAGCGTGAAGCGCACGACGTAATAGGACGGGCAGGGGATCCTCGTGAAGTTCACGGAACAGAGCCCGCGGCATGATCCCAGCAAGCGCCATTGGCGCCGAGCCCAGCCCAAACAAGTGTGGGCGCATGGCGGCCGCAAGCGACGCAGCCCAAGCCGCCCCCCGCGGCGCCGAACGTCTGACCGCGAACCCACCGACTTGAAGCATCTCGCTGCCGCCTTCGAGAAAGTCGATTTCCTCAGTTCGCAGTTCCGCCAGCCATTCAAGGAGGGTGCCCATCGGATCGCGGGTCGGCAGCAGCGCATCGAGCCGTTGTCAGCCGACAGAATAGCGTGCATTCCAGAAATGTATCGTAGAATCAATGTATTAGATCGAACTTTCTGCAAGTAATTCTGTCTCCGGCGATATGCGCGTCGCGGCGGGGGACAAAATAAGCTACATTCCGCGGGCAGCAAAAATCGTTGGGGAGCCCGATCCATGATTGAGCGCAAGCCGTCTCCTGCGCCGCGGCAGAGCCTCAAATCGCTCGAGACGGGATTGGCGCTCTACCCGCATTTCAGGCGCCATATATCGCTTTCCGGCCCGGTGACGGCGGCTCAGGTTCGGGCGATATCCGAGGCAACCGGCCTTAAAGAGCGGCGGATACGGGCACTGGCCGCGCGCTTCCGGCTGCATCCGGTCGCGGAAACGCTGGCGCCAAAACCGCGCGGACCCGCTGTCGGATCGCATAGGATCGATCCCGAGGTGAGGGCCGCCATCGAGACGTTGATCGACGAAATCGCGCTCAAGATGGTCTCGCCATCGCGCGCGGAAGCGGCGCGGCAGATCTGGGGCCTGCTGCACGCGGATAACGGAGATCATCGGTTTCCTGCCGATCTGATCCCGAGCGAGAAGACGATCGAGCGGCTGCTGGCCGAGATTCCGAGCCGTGTTTGGGCAAAAGCGACGATGGGATCGAAAACGCGCAGCGCCCATGAACCGCACCCCGGCGAATATGCAAGCGAGGGATTTCTCGACTTGGTCCAGATGGATCATACCAAGGGCGATGTCATCCTGGTCGATAGCCTGCGGCGCGAACAGCTCGGCAGACCGTGGATCACCTTCCTCATCGAAATCTGGACCCGGTCTATCCTTGGCTACTATGTCAGCTTCGGCGACCCCTCGATATTCCGGTGCGGACGGGCGGTTGCGAGCGCTGTGTTGCCCAAAGAGCCGATCCTTGCCCACCTCGGCGTCGACGTCGGCTACCCGATGCACGGCCTCTTCCGGCGCTTGCATGCCGATCAGGCGAAACCGCATCGCTCAGAGGCTTTCAGGCGCGCCTGTATCCGCAACGGGATAGCCCCCGATGTGCGGCGGCCCGGGCCGGCCCATCTTGGCGGGCATATCGAGCGGCTGATCGGCACGATGGTTGGAAAGCTGCGGCTTTTGCCGGGTGCGACCGGATCGAACGTGGCGGCGCGCGACGGCTATGATGCCGAAGCGGACGCGGCGATGACGCTTGCGGAATTCGAGCGCTGGCTGCTGTGCCAGATCGCGATCTATCATCACGCGCCGCATAGCGCGCTGGGCGGTCTGTGTCCGGCCCAGATGTGGGAGCGCGAAGCGGCGAAGCACAGCCCGCTGCTGCCCGTGTCGGTCGATGCGGACGAGTTGTTCCGCCAGTTTCTGCCGTCGAAGTCGCTGACGGTCCATGGCAAGGGCGTCCAGATCAAATATCGCCATTACTGGCACCCCATGCTTGCCGCCAGGATCGGCCAAAGGCTTGAGATCAGCTGGGACGAGCGGACGATCCAGCATATCTACGCCGACCTTGATGGCCGCTATGTCGAACTGCCGGTTGTCGGCGACTATCCCGATGTCTGGGAGGCGGACTGGGAAGCCGCCAGGGCAGAGGTGCGGGCGCTGGGCCGCGCCTATCAGGCCGATGGCGGCCGCGCGGCGACGGCGCGGGCGGTGGCCGCCGCCAATCAGGAAATACACCGCGCCCGCGTTCGCACGAAGGCGGCGCGGCGCCAGGCAAAGCGCCGCGAAGGGGAGGGAACGACCGCGGCCGATCTGCGGCGCCCCAAGACGTCGGCGGCCAAGTCTGTGATCTGGAAACCCGCAGCCGAGCTCGGCGAAGATTGGGACCGGATCGGCTGATGGAACCAGCACCATCGCTGCCCTTCTGGATCGCCTTTGACGAAGCGCGCAATGCCGTCGAGACCATCGTCGACGTCGCCCATGACGATCCCGAGGAACGGCCCACCTGTATCGTCTTGGTCGGCGATTCGGGCATGGGCAAGACCTCGATCCTGCGCGAAGCGCAACGGCGGCTAACCGCGGACTTTCCCGAGCCGCCGAATTGGGGTGACGCACGCTATCAGCCCGTGCTGAGGACGGTCATTCCTTCGAGCCCGACCTCGCTCAAGATCAATCTCGCCTTGCTGTGGCAGCAAGGCTGGCCGGTCACCAGCACGACCCACAAGGTGGCGGACCTCAGGGTCGTCGATCTGCTGGGCAAGCAGGGCACCCGGCTTGTCGCGGTGGACAATGTCCATGTGATTCTGACGGCCAGCGGCAAGGCGCGCCGCGATACGCTCGATGCCTTCCGCTATTTGATGAGCGCCGGCAATGTGCCGCTGGTCGTGGCGGGCCTCGACGTGGCCGAATATATTTTTTCCGAAGATGTCGAACTTGCCTCGCGCTCGATCATCCTGCGCCTGCCGCTGTGGGAGCCGGGGGAGGCGTCGCAGCGCCTGATCCGGGCGCTAGCGCGGGGCATGGGCCTTGTCGAGCCGGACCGGCTCGCCGAGCCCGATCTCGCCGAACCGATTTGCGCTGCGAGCCATGGTGTCACGGGCAATTTCAAGCGGATCCTGCACTGGTCGGCCAAGGTTGCGAAACGCGACGGGCGCAGCCTCATTACGCGTGACGATATCGACAATGCGCTGAAGCGTTTTCCGCCCTACCGGCTCTTATGAAGCCGGAAGCGCAGGAGCGCACGCCGCTCGCCTTCCGGGTGCGCCCCCAGCCTGCGGAGTGTTTCGATTCGTGGCTGGACCGGATCGTGCGCCGCCACGAAACCTCGCGGAGAACCTTGTTCCGCTATCTCGATGTCGATTCCGATCTGGCAAATTATGACCTCGCGAGGGGTAAGCTCGGCCTGCCGGCGCGGCATCATGCGACATTCGACCGGCTCGTGGCCGGGCTGGGCTGGGCGGTGGATGTCGATCGCGATGCCGTGATGGACGGTTTTGCCGCCGGTCCCGCGCATTGGCTGTTGCCGCAGGTCCTGCGCCGCTATGGCTGCGCTTGCTGCTGGTCCGGGCTGATCGCCGAAGGGCGGCCGCTCTATATCCGCAAGGACTGGATATGGAGCGCGAGCTGGTGGTGTCACGAGCATCAGCTGCCCTTGTCGGTGATGCCGGCATGGGACTGGCCGCGCCGGGAGGGCAGCCTTGCGGCGATGCTGGGACGCCTCGAGGCGGCCGCGCGCGAGATCGTGCGCGCGGCGCGCCCGACGGCGCGGCTGATCGCGTACAATCGGGCCGTGATCGAATTTCTCCGCAAAGGCGACGATGGCGTCACTCCGCAGCGGTATAGGCGCTATGTCGAGACCATCGTCGCGAACCGTTTTCATTTTTCGAGCGAGCGGATCCGGTTGCTGGCCTTGCGGCACAGCAGCGGAGCGCAACCGGCGCGGCGCTTCGAGCGCTTTGTCGCGCTCAGCCGGAGCGAGCTTGCGAAGGAGGGGAGGGGGTTCTTCCGGCGCCCGCAGCCGAGGGTCGAGGGAATCGATATCGAGGCGGCTATCGACAGGCCCAGGCGGGGCCGCCGCTGGGAACCCGATTTGCCGATGCTGTTGCAAACCTATCTGTCCATTGCCCAGCGCGCGGAAGCGCGGGGCGAGCCGCTCGGTCGCCCCGCGGGGCCTGAAGACAATTATGGCTTCTATCGCTCGATGAACAGCGCATCGGCGCAAAGATGACGAATGATCGCGGGCCGGGCGGCCTCGGTTGGCAAAATCGCCCTCAGAAGCCCGTACAGCGCGATTTGGGGTCGCTGCCGTAGTCTGGGCTGGCCTACGCCCGTTTTGGCGCTGTAAGGGGCATTTGCGGGGGCAAAATTTTTGCCGGTTTTCAGGCCTGGTCGTCCGACTGATCGTCATAGCGTGCCAGCAAGGCGTCGATCTTGGCGAGGGCGGCATCATAGTCCTCGATCGCCTCGCTGGAAAACTGGCTCGGTTCGTCGGCCAGGGCGGTGGGGGGAACGGACGGTCTGCCGCGCGTGACCGAGTAGAGCTTGACGCCCGAAACGGTTTCGATGGCCAGGTCGCCGGCTTCCGACAAGGCCTCCAGCATTTTCCGGACCCCAAGGCGGGTGACGCCCAGCACCGCCTCGATCTGCGACGACCGCAGCGGACCGAAGCCGGCGAGGAGGCCATAGAGCTGGGGCACGCGCGAATTCGCCCGCTTCGCACGGTAGCGATCGGCCAGCGCCTGGCGCGTGTCGCGGGCTTTCGCGACCAGGCTGTAGAGCTGCTCCAGGACATCGCGCAACGCCTCGGCCTGAACAATGGCGGCGTGCGCCGGGTTGTCGTCGACGTCGGCCGCGCGCACCGTGTCGAGCCGGATCAGACCGTTCAGCGGCAGCGCCGCACCATGGGCGCCGGTGGCTTGGAGATGCGCACTAAAGGCGCATTCGATCGCCCAGCGCGGGGAAGGTGGGCGCGGGCGCTCGATCACGACTTGCCGGTTCGCGAGCGCGATCGTGTCGGTCGTCCGCTCGGCGGGAGCGAAGCGCGGGCTCTGGCCGATGGCGCGGTGGAGGGCGGCGAGAGCGGTGAAGGGGAGGGGGGCCGGCTCGAGCGCCGCGACCAGGGTCGCGGCCTCGTCGATCGCGGCCCTTGCGGTTTCGACGGCGGCAGCGCTGTCGGGATCGCGCAGCGCCAGACAGGCTTTTTCCAGCCCCAGCGCCGCGTCGGCGAGCGGCGTCCAGCGGCTGCGGGTCATCTCCGCGAGCAGGGTAGTCGTCAGCGCGCGGGGGGCAAGTGCGAACTGGAGTGGTTCGTCGGAAAGGGGTATAAGGCCAGCAAACCAGGCATGGAAGCGTGCGTCGGTGAATGGATGCCCTTCCTGTCGGAGCGCCGAGATCAGCGTCTCACGGATGAGGCGCGAAGCGAGGATGGGATGGATGTCGGGCGGGCACCAGGCGAGCGCCGCATCGAGCTTACCGAGCGCGAGGGCCGCATGCGCCTGGGCTGTTCCCAGCGCCTCGAGATCCGCCAGCGAGGGCGGTTCGGTGGTCTCGAAGTCAGGAAACGCATGAGACACGGCCAAAAAATCCAGTAAAAACAATCATATGTAGTCTATGTATAACGAAGGCAGGATTACTATACAACCACTCTGATGCTTTGCAGCATATACCTTTGATAATTGCAGTTATCACATAAGCGGAATTGACGCCTCCTTATAAGGTGCGGTAAGCATCGCGGTCATGGAGCCTGAGGCACCCACCGATCAGAAGGCGCTGGTTCCCGCCGAAACCGGCGTCGTCGCGCCGGGCTCGGCCGACGATCTGTCGTGGGCGGTGGTCAACATGCGCGCCGGCGAGACGATCGTCGTCAACGAGGCGCTGCTCGCCGCCTATCAGGCCGCCTCGTCGCCGCACAGCATCCGTGCGCTCAAGTCCGACCTCGAGGCGTTCGACCTCTGGTGCCGGCGCCACAATCGGATCGCGCTGCCGGCGCTGCCTGAAACCGTGGCCGACTATCTTGACGATCGCGCGGCGAAGGGGAGCAAGCCGGCATCGCTCAGCCGGTACAAGGCGTCGATCGCCAAGGTCCACCAATTGCTCGATCTGAAGGATCCGACGCCGGCTCCCCTGGTCAAGCTCCGACTGGCGGCGGTGCGCCGGGACAAGGGAACGGCGCAGGAGCAGGCACGGCCGCTGCGGTTCAAAGGGCCGGTGCGCGATGTCGAGCGCGACAAGGCACGGGGACTCAATGTCCGTGCCTTGCTCGAAAGCTGCCCGGACGATCTGCCGGGCTTGCGGGACCGCGCGCTGCTGTCCACCGCCTATGACACCGGCCTGCGCGCGTCCGAGCTGGTGGCGGTTGCGATGGAGCAGATCGTCGAGGCGATCGATCCCGAGGCCCGGCTGCTGAAGATTCTGCGCAGCAAGGGCGATCCGGAAGGGGAGGGGGCGACCGCCTTTCTCAGCCCGCGCACGGTCGCAGCGATCGCGGCCTGGACGGAGGCTGCCGGGATCGGCGCGGGGCCTCTCTTCCGGCGCGTGCAGGTTCGGCGCTACAAGGCGCGGGCGGCCGTCAAGGGACGGCGGATCGACAGCATCTCGAGCCGGGAGAAATGGGATTTGCGCAAAACGCTGTCCAGGCCGGCGCAGCCGGCACGGGTCGAGCATGACATCGGAACCGCGGCGCTGCATCCAGGGTCGATCGGACCGATCTTCCGGTCGATCATCCAGCGTGCGTTCGATCATGGCGCACTCCCTGATCTAACCACGGAGGATCTGACGCGGCTGATGAAGGGAATCAGCGCCCATTCGACACGGATCGGGCTCAATCAGGACCTGTTCGCGAGCGGCGAGGATCTGGCGGGGATCATGGATGCCCTGCGGTGGAAGTCACCGCGGATGCCGCTCGCGTATAATCGGAATCTCGCTGCCGAGCATGGCGCCGCGGGGCGTCTGCTGGCCAAGCTTGCATAGGAGAGGTTGCGGTCAGGGCGACGCGAATACTGGCAATGCAGCAAATTATGGTTCAGACGAACGTCGCGCTGTGGGTAGACAATGCAGTCTTCTTTGTCCGTTCACAGCCGTTCGAGCGCGCGATCAGCAGGCCTGTATGTCTCGCTGAATCCTTCGGAGTGGTTTTTGGCGGCCATGACCAGCTTGGCTGCATGGGTGAGGGGAGGGTGACCTCGCCGGCTGATCCACGACAAGAACTGACGGCGTTCTTCGGAATACCACGAGCGCACAAGCTCGTCGGCCTCAAGCCCCGGATT